>NZ_JBZXYT010000010.1:0-113523 GCF_059391765.1 Brachybacterium sp. SYSU DS0246
TCGACACGCTGCCGCTGACGGGACTCGTCCTCGCGCTGCTGGTCCCGGTCCTGGCACTGCTGTTCATCACCTCAGCGGACTCGGCCTCGTTCATGCTCGGCAGCACCACCACCGGGGGCGGGCTGAAGCCGCCGCGACCGGTGCGGCTGATGTGGTCGTTCGGGGCGGCCTTCGCCGCGGTGCTGCTGCTCAGCGGAGGGCAGGACGATCTGCGCAGCGCCGCGGTCATCGCCGCGGCGCCCTTCACACTCATTCTGCTCGGCCTCGGAATCTCCCTGGTCATGATGCTGTGGCGCGACCGCAGGCGGCCCGACGGATCGCAGCCGGGGGCAGTGACGCGCCCGTGAGCGCGGCGCCGTCGGGCCCGCCGCCCCGCGACGGGCCCGACGGACCAGCTGTGGTGCGCTCGGCCGCGTTCAGCTCGCAGCGGGCTCCTCCTCCGCGGGGGACGACGGGCCGGCCTCGGACCTGCGCGAGCGCGCATCCCGGAGGAAGAACGCGCCGACGATGCCGAGAGCGGCGACCACTCCGGCCACGATGAAGGCGACATTGACGCCGTGGACCGCGCCGGCCATACCGTACTTCTCGGGATCGCGCGCCGCCGCCGACATCACGGTCACCAGCACGGCGGTGCCCACCGAGGCGGCGATCTGTCGCAGCGTGTTGTTCAGTGCTGTGCCGTGCGGGATGAGGTGCGGGGGGAGCTGGTTCAGTGCCGCCGTGGTGACCGGCATGATCACCATGGCCGTACCCAGCATGCGCACGCTGTTGACGATCGCGATGTAGGCGAACGAGGTCTCCGGGGTCAGCGTGGCGAGCATGAACGTGGAGATCGCGACCAGCGAGAAGCCGGGGATGGCGAGCCACTTCGCCCCGAACCGGTCGAAGATGCGCCCGGTGACCGGGGACATCAGTCCCATCACGACGGCGCCGGGCAGGAGCACGAGGCCGGAGGAGACCGCCGAGTGCCCGGCCATGTTCTGCATGAACAGCGGGATCAGCAGCATGCCGCCGATCATCGCGATGAACACGATCATGCCCAGCGCGGTGCCGAGGGTGAAGATGCGGTAGCGCAGCACCCGGAACTCGAGGAGCGGCTCGTCCAGGCGCAGCTGGCGCCGGATGAACCACGCCAGGGCGAGGGCGCCGACGGCCAGCGGCACGATCGCCTCGGGGCTGGTCCAGCTGGTGTTGCCGGCGTTGCCGAGGCCGAACAGCAGACCACCGAATCCGACCGTGGACAGGATGACCGAGAGCACGTCCAGGGTCGGGAAGGTGCGCTCGGTGACGTTCTTGAGGATGAAGTGGGCGACGATCATGTCGATGACGGCGATGGGCAGCATCATCAGGAACAGGGTCTGCCAGGGCAGATGATCGACGATCCAGCCGGACAGGCTCGGGCCGATCGCCGGGGCGAAGGCGATCACCAGGCCGAAGGTCCCCATCGCCGTGCCGCGCTTCTCGATCGGGAAGACGACGAACAGGATGTTCTGCATCAGCGGCATGATGATGCCGCCGCCGGCCGCCTGGATCACGCGGCCCACCAGCAGGATGCCGAAGGCCGGCGCCACGGCGCACAGCAGGGTGCCCACGGTGAACAGCCCCATCGCGGCGAAGAACAGGGTGCGGGTGGTGTACTTCTGGACCAGGAACGCGGTGACCGGGATCATGATCCCGTTGACCAGCATGAACGTCGTGGTCACCCACTGTGCGGAGACCGCGGTGATGCCGAAGTCGCGCATGAACGCCGGCAGCGCGGTATTCAGCAGCGTCTGGTTCAGGATGACGACGAACGCGCCGGAGACCAGCACCGCCAGGACGGCGTTGCGGTTGACCGTGCTCGGCGTCGCGGATCCGGTGTCAGTGCCCGCCCCTGGCGGGGCCGGCCTGCTGCTCTTCTCTGTCTCAGTGGTCACGCGAAGGTCTCCTCCAGGTCTGGTGCGGTCGGTTCGTGCGCCGGCCGGGATGGTGCAGGGTGTGTCGTCGTCCGTCGTCCGTCGTCCGTCGTCCGTCGTCCGCGGGCTGGGTGATCAGTGGGCGGGGGAGGGCTGTGCTCCCAGCAGATCGCCCTGTTCGAGGAGCGCGAAGCCTTTGTCGATCTGGCGTTCCAGGCTCTGCTCCCCGTCGGTGCTCCAGCGGCGCATCGCCACCCGCAGCGTGCTGACGGCGATCGCCGCGAGCAGGTCCGGGCGGAGGTCGGGTCCGGGGTCGGTCCCGAGCCTCTCGGCGAGGGCCTCGGCAAGGGCTCGTTCGACCCAGGCGTAGTGCGTGAGCTGGCGGGCCATCAGGGGCGGGTGCTCCTGGACCAGCTTCTTGCGCGCCAGCGCCCGTCGGCGACCCATGTGATTCGTCCCGAAGAAGTCGCACTGGGCGAGCACGACGCGCAGCGCCTGCAGCGGCGACTCCTCGGAGGGGCGCTCCAGCAGCATCCGCTGGATCTCGTCCACGGGCACCGCCGGTTCGGCGACCAGGGCGTCCTCCTTGCGGGCGAAGTAGTTGAAGAACGTCCGCGGAGCCACCATGACGGCCTCGCTGATCGCTTCGACCGTCAGCGCCTCGATCCCGTGCTCGAGCGCGAGATCCAGGGCGCTGTCCTTGAGCGCCTGACGGGTCTCGAGCTTCTTCTGCTCGCGCCGTCCCACGGCTTCCTGTGCTGCGTCCGAGTTCCTCATTGATTTTTACAGTACGTGCAAGTTTGCACGGCATGCAAGGTTCGTCGTGTGTGCGCCTCATCGCGTCGGGGTTCGGGGTGGCGGCGGTGCGGCCGCGTGCGAGGGGTCGGCGGACGCCGGGCCGTGCCCGCAGCTGAACGCCCCTCAGGCCGTGCTCGACCCTTGACCGGTGTACGGTGTACACCTAGGCTCGAGGTGTACGCCGTACACCTCTGATCGGGAGCATGCCATGCGTATCGAACCTCTCGCCCTTCAGGCGGCCGCGGCGATCGCGGCCGTCGCCGCCGGCACTCTGTTCGCCGCGATCCAGTTCATCCATCCGCCCGATGAGCTGGCCAGCGTCACCACGCCGGCCTGGGCTCTCGTGGCCGCGCTGACCCTGGCCATGGCGATTCTCGGGCTCACCGGTGTCAGCGGCGCCTATCTCCGTCAGACCCGCCGGTCCGGCGTACCGGGCCTGGCCGGATGCCTGCTGCTGGCCGCCTTCTATCTCCTGACCGCGATGGTCACGTTCGTCGAGGCCCTCGTGCTTCCCGTCACCGCGGAGGACGCTCCCGGCTTCACCACCGACTTCATCGCACTCGCCGGAGGCGGGGAGGTCACCGGGGATCTCGGGGCACTCACGGCACTGGGGCCGCTCTCCGGTGTGCTGTTCATGGGCGGAGGCGTGCTCTTCGGCGTCGGCCTGTGGCGCTCCCGGGTCCAGCCGCGCTGGGTGGCCGTGCTCATCGGGCTCGGCGCGCTGGTTCCGCTGGCGACCTCGTTCCTGCCGCATGAGCTGCATCGATTCGCAGCGCTCCCGTTCGCGCTCGCCCTGATCGGCCTCGGCTTCACCTGGCGGCCGCGCCGCGGTCGGACGGACTCGAGTCCGCGCTCGGAAGCCGCCGTAGTCTGACCCTCCGACCCGATTCGAGGAGGGACATGGCACCGGCCGACGGACGTACCCCCGTCACGCGAGGGCGCGCACTGCGCGAAGCGGTGGCACTGGCCGACGAGGACGGGCTCGCAGCGGTCACCATGCGCAAGCTGGCGGCACGTCTCGGCGTGGTCCCGATGGCGCTGTACAAGCACGTCGAGGGCAAGGAGGATCTCCGGGACGGGATGGTCGACGAGCTGGTGTCGAGCATCGCCCCGTCGGATCCGTCCCTGGCGTGGAAGGCCCGGGTGCGGCACACGGTCCTCGCCGCGCGGGAGCTGGTCCTCGCCCATCCCTGGCTGCGGACGCTGATCGAGACCCGCACCCGGCGCACCCCCGCCGTGCTCGAGCACATGGAGCGCGTGACCGGAGCGTTCCTCGCCGGAGGGTTCTCCCCGGACCTCACCCACCACGCCATGCATGCCCTGGGGCACCGCATCTGGGGCTTCAGCCCCGAGGCCTTCGACGCTCCGGGCGTCCCGGACGCGGCGACCCCGCCGCCGGACCCCGAGGCGCGAGCGCAGATGGTCGATCGAATGGCCCGGCAGTATCCGAGCATCGCAGCCGTGGCCCTCGCTGCGGTCGGTGACGACCTCTCCCGGCTCGATGCGGGGTGCGACGAGCAGTTCGAGTTCGAATTCGCCCTGGATCTGCTGCTGGACGCCGTCGAGCGGCTCCGCGACGCCGGATGGTCCTCGCCGCGCCGCTGAGCCGCTCTCCGCAGTCTGCTCTCGCCGGCGACGCCCGGGTCGGTCAGCTCTGGCGGCTGCGGCGCAGCATCCAGAAGCCGGCGCCCAGAGCCACGAGGGCCAGAGCCGCCACGCCGGCCGCTTCCGTGCCCGTACGGGCGAGCGTTCCCTCTGCCGAGGGACCGGAGCCGACGGCGACGGTGCGGGGATCCGAGGAGCCCGGGACGGTCACGGTGACCGTGCCGTCACCGGCCGGGTCGCTCTCGCCGCCGGCGGGCTCGCTCTCGCTGCCGGCGGACGGTGCCGGGTCCTGCCCCGCGTCTGCGCCGTCCCCGGTGCCGGTCCCCGGGTCGCCGGTGCCTGCGTCGGTGTCGTCGCCGGTTCCCGGATCCGTGCCTCCGTCGAGTTCCGTACCCGGTTCCGTGCCCGGGTCGGTGGCCTCGCCCGCAGAGCAGTCCAGCCCGGTCAGCTCGGCTGCGCGCAGCGAGTGGCCGTCGGTGTCCGCGTCATCGGCGTAGTAGATCGCCAGGGCACCGTCGGCGCAGGTCTCCAGCGGGGCGAGGGCCACGCCCTCGTTGGCGATGTTGTCCATCCCGGCGGGACGGGCGGTGCGCTCGGAGGCGGTGACCTCACCGGCCGTGAGGTCGTAGCTGACCGATTCGCCCTCGCAGGCCTCGTCGCAGAAGGCGCGCAGCGTCCCGGTCGATCCCTGCAGATCCAGCGCCATCACGCCGTCGAAGGGGGAGGGGAGCGTGGCGACGAGCTCGGCGGACCCGCCGGGCATGAGCGCGAGGGCGTACACCTCGCCCGTCGCCTCGAGCGCCACGAAGGCGTAGGCCTCGGCGCCGGCGGGGACCTCGCCGCCGAGGTTGTCCAGGGCACTGGCCGGTGCGACCTCGATCGCCTCGAGGCCTGCGTTCGCCGCCGTCTCCGGCAGCAGTGCGGTGAGGTCCCATTCGGCCTCGGCGACCAGTTCGTCGGCCCCCTCGGCCGCGGCCGGGTCGTAGCGCAGCACGGCGTTGTGGCTGGTGCCGCCGGTGTCGTTGTCGCGCTCGATGGACTGGTAGAGCTTGCCGTCCTCGCCGTAGGAGATGCCCTCGCCGTCCGGCGTGCCGGTGCCGTCCGGGAAGCGCGTGGGGATGCCGCCCGCGGGCCAGCCCTCGGAGGGTGCGAACGTGCCGTCGGCGTTCTCGACGAGCCGGGAGATCTGGCCGGCATCGTTGTTCGTCGCCCACAGCACCATCTCACCGTCGATCATCGCGGCGTCAAGCCCGGAGAGGTCCTCGCCCCATGCGGCCTCGTCATCCAGCACGGCGACCTCACCGCTGGTGGGCAGCTCCGCGGCAGGCTCGGGCTCGGCGCAGTCGTTCGGCTCGCCCGGGGTCGCGCTCGCCTGGGGGACATACTCGTCCTCGCACAGGCCGTTGCTGGGGGAGACGTGCTCGCTCCAGGAGGTCTCGCCGAGCTGCGCGCCGTCCGGAGCGAACAGGCGCGCCGCGTCCTCTCCTCCCAGCCCGAAGCCCAGTTCGTCGCCGGTGATCAGCAGCAGCGCGCCGGGCTCGAGCGTGGTCCCGGCCGGGATCTCGTAGGTGTGCTCGTCGTCGTCATCGCGGACGACGTATCCGCCGAGGTCTGCCGGCTCATCACCGGTGTTGCGCAGCTCGACGAAGTCCTCGCCCTGGGAGGCGGTCTCGTTGATGACCACCGGGGCCGCGCAGTTGTTGGCGGCGCCCTTGGTGGGGAGCATGCTGAGCTCGAACGCCCCCGTGCCGTCGGCGCAGCGCTGCAGGGAGGGCTTGGCGTGCGTGTCGTCCGCCCAGTCGGCCGTATCGACCAGGGTGCCGGTAGGGGCGAACAGCCGGGCCATGTCGCCCTTGCCCAGTCCGAAGCCCAGCTCGTCGCGGTCGACGACCACGTACTCGCCGGGTTCGATCACGGTGCCGTCGGTGAACACCGAGGGCTCCTTGGTGTCGTCGTCGTCCAGCAGGTACCAGCCGCTGAGATCCACCGACTCGGAGCCGGTGTTGGTCAGCTCGACCCAGTCGTCGGGATCGCCGCCGTTGGAGACGACCTCGTTGATCACCACGGAGCCCTCGCCGGGAACGGGCTCTGCGGGCTCGGTGGGCTCATCCTCGGGCATCGGGCCCGAGTTCTCGGCGCCCGGGGTGACCTCCTCGGCCACGACGAGCTCTCCGTCGATGACGATGTACGTGGTCTCGGCGTGAGAATCCCACGCCACGGAGTCCACCTCGGTCGTGCCGTCGGGCAGGTACAAACGCGCCTGGTCGGACTTCCCCAGCCCGAAGTCGAAGCCTCCGTCGCCGTCGGTCTCCTCGCTCTCGAGCACCAGATGCGCACCAGGGGCGATGGTGGTTCCCTCCGGAACGGTCCAGTCGCGGTCGTCCTTGTCATCGCGCAGGTGCCACCCGGAGAGATCGATGGGCTCGGAGCCGCTGTTGACCAGCTCGACCCAGTCGGGGCCGTCGCCGCTGGACTCGACCTCGCTGATGCGCACGTCGTCTGCCGGGGCGGCGAGCGCCGGGGCGAGGCCGATACCCAGAGCGGCGGGAACCGCAAACAGGGGAGCGGCGAGAGCGAGCGCGGAGAGGCGCAGGACAGGGCGGGGACAGCGGCGCAAGGGCGCTCCTCGGATCGGGATGTACTGGGCGACCTGGACATACGATCACTGCCAGGTGAACGCAGAGCGTCCTGGGCGTGACCGACAGCGGACGGGCCGACGGGGCCGACGGGGCAGGCGGTCCGCGCCGACCGGGGCCGGGCGGCCGTCACGGACCGGGTGGTCGCCACGGGAATGTTCGCGGCGCGTCGCGTGTTGTCCCGGATATGCGCGCTATGACTTACCCCGAGTACGGAGACCCCAGCACCCTGGAGCTCACCGAGCAGCCCACCCCGAAGGTCAGCCCGGGCACCGTGCTGATCCGGGTCCAGCGGGCCTCGGTCAACCCCGTGGACTGGAAGCTGATGGCCGGCGGGCTCGACCAGATGATGGATGTCTTCTTCCCGGTCATCCCCGGCTGGGACGTGGCCGGCGTGGTCGAGGCCGTCGGCCCGGACACTCCCGAATTCGCCCCCGGTGACCGCGTCGCCTCTTACGGGCGCAAGGATGCCGTCTACGGCGGCACCTACGCCGAGTACGTGACGCTGCCCGCCACCTCGGTGGCCGCGATCCCGGACGAGGTCGACGACGAGGCCGCCGCCGGGCTGCCGCTGGCAGGCCTGACCGCACTGCGCTCGCTGGAGACGCTGGAGCTGACCGCTGAGGACACCCTGCTGATCCATGCCGCCTCCGGCGGGGTCGGCTACTCCGCGGCGCAGCTGGCCCGAGAGATCGGCGCCACCGTGATCGGCACCGCCTCCGAGAAGAACCACGACAAGCTCCGCGCGATCGGCGTGACCCCGGTGACCTACGGGGACGGCCTCGTCGAGCGGGTCCGCGAGGTCGCGCCCGACGGCGTCACCGCTGTCGCCGACTTCGTGGGCGGGGTCCGCGAGGACACCCTCGCCGTGCTGGCCGACGGAGGACGCCATGTCTCGGTCGCCGATCCCTCGGTCGAGGAGAAGGGCGGCCACTGGGTGTGGGTGCGGCCGGATGGGCAGCGTCTGCGCACGCTGCTGGAGAAGGTCGCCGCCGGCACCCTGAGCGTCGAGATCGACCGCACCTTCGCGCTCGCCGACGCGGCCGACGCCCTGGAGATCAGCAAGAACGGTTCGGCGAACGGCAAGCTCATCATCGACGCCACCCGCTGACGTCGACGCCGCCCGCCGAGGCGAGGCCTCGCGGGGGCGGCGACACCGTGGACACAGCCCGGCGGCCCATCCGAGGCCGCCGGGCGATGTCGTGCGGCGACGGGGAGGCAGCGGAGGGTTGCGAGCCGTCCTTCGTCGTGTGGCCGCTGGTCGTCGCCATCCTGCTGGGCTGGATCCCCTCGGTGGTCGCCACAGTGGTGATGCGTCACGCGCTCGAGTTCAGAGTGGCCGTGGTGCGCACGGCGCAGAACACGGGCGCCTTGGTGGAGCAGAGGGGCGACCCGAAGAACGGCTGAGAGCGCTCCGAATGTGGATGTTCGCTTCGCCGTCCCGGCTCAGATCTCGCTGCCCTGGGTGCGCAGAACGGACATGCTTCCGTAGAGGCTCGTCAGTCGAGCGACCTCGGCGTGATCGTGGAAAGCCGCGACTCCGCGACCGAAATCCTTCGCGGTCTCGATGGCGAAGCGGACGGCCTGGTCGACGTCGTGCAGATCTGTCGCCCCGGTGGCCGAACCGGGGACGGTCGACTCGGTGACGATGGCGACGCCGACCACCGGGGCGGCGGTCGCGGTGCACGGCTGGACGATCGAGTTCACGTGGTAGACGTCGTTCCCGTACGGGGTGATGTCCTGCATCGTGATGGGCATGACGGCGGGCAGGCGACCGGTTGTGCGTGAGGCGATGTCCAGCAGGCTCTCCGAGACCCGCAGGATCCAGCCGTCGGCGATCGTCGGGGTGATGGCGATGCCCTTGTGGTTGCACACTCGGTTGCCCTTGGTGGTGTCGATCGAGATGATCGCGTCCATCTCCGCGCTGACCTCATGTTTGTTGGAGACGTCCTGCTCGATGACGGAGCCCATGAAAGGCACCGGATCGTGAGGCTGCGTGGGAGCATCGGGATCGATGTGCGTGGCCACGATGACGTCGCCGGGGAGGTGCTCGCCACGCTCGGCCATCGACAGAAGTTTCGCGGCGATCGTGACCGCAGCGAGTGCTCCGTCTCCGTCGCTGACGAAACCGATCTGCTCGGGCCTGGCCCCGAGCCCGCCCAGCCGTCCCAGGATGCCCAGAGTGGGCGCATCCCCTCCGGACCGCTTGCCCGAGCTGCCGGGGATCCTCACGCGCAGGAAGTCGGTCGAGCCGCCGGTGCCCGCGACAGTCTCCACGTCGAGATCGGCATCAGGAGAGAGCGCGCGGAGGTATTCGGCGACGGCGTCGCCGTGCACGGCGGGATCATCGAGCAGATCGTAGGCGGCGATCAGGTGGCTGTAGGACATGGGATCTCTCTTTCGGGTCGTGGTCAGGGGAAGGGGTCGCAGGAGCCGGGAACCGGACTGGCCCCGAGCATCTCCGCGGCAAGACGCGCTGCGGCCGAGCGGGCCACGATCACGGGCAGCCCCGTCTCGTCAGCGACGGCGCGGCGCATCGCCGCCGTGTAGCCGAAGCAGTCCAGGGCGATCAGAGAGGCGCCGCCGGCCCTGAGTCGATGGGCCGCGGCGCGGAGGCCCGCTTCATCACCGGTGTAGGGGGAACTGGGCTCGACGAGGATCTCCACGTGCTCGCCGAGCACCGCAGCGAACTTCCCTCGCGTATCGCGCACCTGCTCGATGAGCGGGCAGATCACCCCGACCGGTCGCTCGGGCGGTGCGGCAGCTGCGACAGCATGGGTGATGATCCGATCCGGGACGAGCAGAGGTGCCTCGTGCACGAGCGGCGGGAAGGTGCCGGTGCATGCCAGGAGAGTGGCATCGACGACCTGCTCGAGCTCTGCGAGCAGGTCCGGCAGTCGCTGCATCACGGCCCGCTCGCCGACGACCGCGGAGCCGCCGTCCGCGAGCCGGGTCGTCAGGGTGTGGTCGTCCGGGGTGGGCCGCAGCTGGACGATCTGCCGGGCATCGAGTCCGTCGAGCACCCCGCGCTCTAGCAGCTCCACGCCGGGCAGAAGGCCTGCCAGCTCGGGGGTGAGGTCGGTCCGAGGGGATTGGCCGATCGTGACCACACCGAGTCGTGTCGGGGCCGGGCTCATCGCCAGATCATCTTCCCCACGGAGTTCACGGAGTCACCGGCGATCAGGCCCGCACCGACCAGCGCGACCTCCTGCTCGCCCTCGGCACCTCGCCAGCGCTGCCACAGGCTCCGGGCGGCCAGGGCGATCAGGACCAGCCAGCCGGCGTTGGGCGTCGCGACCAGCAGACCGGTGGCCAGGAGCACGCCCATCTGGCGTCCGGGCCCGCCGAGGATCTGCACGATGGCACCGGGGATCGCCCACAGCAGGAGATTCAGCAGCACCGAGGGATCGCTGAGACCGGCGGTGATGGTGTCCGCGTAGACCTGGGAGGTAGGAGGCACGGCGCCGGAGGCGAAGAGGTCCTGCCACACGAGGGCGACCAGGCCGATGGCCATGGCGAAGCCAAGGATCGAGGCCTTGAGCTGCTCGCGACGGCCCTCGAGCTCGAACGCGGTGTACGGGCGACGGTCACGCCGCAGGACCCATCCGGCCTTGAAGTCGTATCCCATGTCAGCGAAGGCGGGACCGGTGGAGGCGCAGTAGCCGATCAGCAGCGCCAGCGGCACCGTCGGGAACTGCAGGGCGAGGCCCAGGATGAGGAAGATCAGCGTGACCGCGAACGCCGGGAACCATCCGGCATGCATCGCGGCCAGCCCCACGATGAGCTCGTGCACGATCGCCGCGACGGCTGCGAACAGGGCGAAGGCGATGATGCCCCACCACGGGAGATCGGCCCACATCCCGCCGGCGACGGCCAGTGCCAGCCCGCCCAGCAGGAACAGTGCGAACCCGGAGCTCAGGGCGCGGCGCAGCGCCCTGTCCGTCACGGTCGGGGCGAGCGAGGGATCCGACTCCGCGGCGGTCTCGAGGGCAGCCGTCTCGGACCTCTGCCGCGCTGTGGGGCGGCCGAACATGATGACGCCGATCTGGACGAGGGCGACGATGCCGGCGCCGACCATGACTCCGTGCGGGACGTACAGCGCGCCGAGATCGACGTCGAACAGTCCCGGGGTGTACTGAGCGATGAGCAGACCGGCGGCGAACATCAGCAGGGCCCACATGTTGCCGATCATGGCGATTCCCGCCGCGGACATCGGCAGCCCGGCCATGGAGGCGCCGAAGCCGACGACACCACCACCGATCAGCACGGCCGCCTGTTTCCCGCCCTGGTCACCGGCCTTGATCGTCTCCGCGGCCGCCACTCCGGGCGGCCAGGCCGCGTTCGCCGGGAAGAACCGTGACCCGTAGGCGCGGTAGAGCACGAACACATCGATCGCGAGTCCCAGGCTCGCCCCCAGCAGCATCGGCCACACCAGGTCGGGACGACCGAACAGGAACGGGATCGCCATCGGGGTCAGGAGGGAGTTCGCAGCGGCGAAGGTTGCTCCGGAGATGGACGACTGCACCAGGTTCTGGCGGTTGACGTCCCGCATGCGGTGCAGCCCCGCGAACCCGAGCCGCCCGATCAGCATGGCGATGACGGCGCCGATCACGCTCGTGTTGGGGGAGACGCCGAGCGTCGTGATCATGTGGATGCCGATCGCAGCCCCGAGCAGCCCGACCAGCAGCGTGATCGCGGCCGTCGCGGGGGCGAAGGCGCGAGGATGCTGAATCCCGGTGATGGTCTCCTCCGGTGCCGGGGGTGCTGCGGACATGCGAGAGCCTCTCGACGTGCTGAGCGCCGGGTGGCGCGATGTCGGCCTACCCTCGACCCTCGGCGGCCACTGGCGCAACGACTTCCCGATATATGGGTCTGCCAGTTACAGTCTGGGAACGCAGATTGGTCTGAATACGGGGGACCGGCGTTGATCGGGTACTACTGGTCCTCTGGGCCTGAAGGGGCCACGAGCAGAGCAGAAAGGGCGTCATGGAGGACACCGATACGGGCTCGCGGGCGCCGTTGCAGACGGTCGACCGTGCACTGCAGATCCTGCTCTCGTTCAGCGAGACCCGCCGCGAGTGGGGAGTGGTCGAGCTCGCCGAGGAGTTCGGGCTGAACAAGTCGACCAGTCAGCGCTTGCTCGCGGCACTGGCCGCACGAGGCTTCCTGATCGCCGACCCCATCTCCCGTCGGTACAGCCTCGGACCCGCGATGTGGCACATGGCCGCGCTGTGGGAGCGCGGCGGCGGACTCGCGCGTCTGGCCGAGACCGTGCTGGAAGACCTCGCGCGCACCACGGGGCGCACCGCGTCGTTCACGATCCCGGATGGTTATCACGTGCGCTGCATCGCGGCCGTTGACGGAGATTCGGGACCGGTCCGCTCCCATCCCCTGGTCGGGGACCTGTACCCGGCGCACGCCGGTGCCACCTCCCGCGCCTACTTCGCCTTCCTCGATCCGCTGGTGCGGCGCAACATGCTCAGTGGCCGCCCGTTCGCCCGCTACACGGACCTCACCGAGGTCGACGAGTCGGCCCTGGAGCGCCTTCTTGTCGAGACCTATCGCGCGGGGTGGGCGTACTCCGAGGGAGAGTTCGACTCCACCACTCGGGCGATCGCCGCCCCGGTGAGCATCGACGCGACCCCGATCGGATCTGTGTCGGTGATCGAACCGAAGGCGTACCGCTACGACGATGAGCTGCGTGACCAGGTCCCGGCACTGCTGGAGGCGACCAAGGCGCTCGCCGATCTGCTGGCGAGCCACCGCGGAGCGCCGGGACGCCCTCCCGGGACTCGTCGAGTCTCGTGAGCATCCGAACACCGATCGGAAGGACCTATGCATCTGCTGCTGCTGTCGAACTCGACCAACCACGACTCCGGGTACCTCGAGCATGCCCGGGACGTCGTCGGGGAGCACATCGGCGGCGCCGAGCTGACATTCGTGCCGTATGCGCTGGCCGATCACGACGCGTACACGGCGAAGGTCTCGGCGGCGCTGGCTCCGCTCGGCATCAGGGTGCGCGGACTGCACGAGGCCGATGACCCACTGGCCGAGCTGCGCGCCGCCAAGGCCGTCTTCGTCGGCGGCGGCAACACCTTCCGGCTGCTGGCGGCGCTCGAGGACATCGAGGGGCTCCAGGCGCTGCGGACCCGCGTGCACGAAGGTATGCCCTACATGGGCGCCAGTGCCGGCACGAATCTGGCTGGCCCCAGCATACGCACGACGAACGATATGCCGATCACCCGGCCGCGATCCTTCGATGCGCTCGCCCTCGTGCCGTTCCAGCTGAATCCGCACTATCTCGATGCAGACCCGGGCAGTACACACCGTGGCGAGACCCGGGAACAGCGTCTCCAAGAGTTCCTGGAGGTCAACGACGCGACGGTTCTCTGCCTGCGCGAGGGCACCTGGCTCCGCGTGAACGGGTCCACGGCGATCATCGGCGGCCGTCCTGTGCGGTCCGACGCCCCCGGGCCCGCCCGCGTGCTGCAACGGAGAGCCAGGCCGCAAGAGGTCAGCGGAGATGTCTCGGGCCTGCTCACCGGGACCCCGCGATTCGACGTCCCGGCCTGAGTTCCCGGTGGAGCCGACTCAGGTTCCGCCGAGCTCCTGCAGCTCGCCCAGCAGCGCGAAGATCTGCTCGTCCATCTCCACCTGGGTCATGACGATGCAGACGCTGCCGTCGGGATCGGCGAAGAAGTCGGTGCCCATCCCGCCGGACCAGCCGAAGCGGCCCCGGTGCGGGCCGTCGGTCACCACGGAGACCCCGTAGCCCCAGCCGTTGCCCTCCCAGAAGCCGGGGAAGAAGCTCTCCGGGGTCTTCACCGAGTCGGGCACGTGGTCCCGCCGCAGCTCGCCCAGCAGCTCCGGGCCCAGCAGGTCACCGTCCAGCAGCGCACGCAAGAACGCGTGGAAGTCAGAGAGAGTCGAGACCAGCTCGGAGTGGCTGACGCCGAACGGTGGCGGGTCGGCATAGAAACCGGCACCGGCGGGCTCGATCTGCTCGAGACCGTGCTCGGTGCGCCGGAAGGCAGGCAGCAGGCGGTGGGCCTGGTCGCGGGGCACCGTGAAACTCGTGTCGGGCATTCCGGCCGGATCGAGCACCGTCCGCCGCAGCACGTCCTGGGTTCTCTCCCCCGTGAGGCGACCGAGCTGGATGCCGAGCACCCCGAAGGAGACGTGGTAGCGCCAGCCGTCGCCGGGCTGGAAGGCGAGGGGCAGGGCGGTGAGTGCCTCGAGCCACTCCTGAGCACCGAGCTCGAGCGGCTCGTTGCCCGGCTCGACCCGGGAGGTGACCATGGCGCGCTTCAGCGGCGAGTCGGTGGTCATCATCCCGTAGCCGGACCGGTTCGTCAGCAGGTGCCGCAGCGTGATCGGGCGGGAGGCGGGCACCGTGTCCGCCAGCGCTGCCTCCGCACTGGTGAGCACGCGGGGCTCGGCCAGCTCCGGCATCCACTCGGCGACCGGGTCGTCCAGGCCGAGCACGCCGTCCTCGACGAGGCGCAGCGCCGCCACCGAGGTGACGATCTTCGTCATCGACTGGATGCGGAAGATGGCATCGGTGCGCAACGGTGACCCGCCCGGGGCATCGGTGCCGACGGCGACCGGCTCGTAGTCATGGCCGCACGTGGCGACAGCTCCGGGCATGGTGCCGGACTCGACGTGACGGGACAGCAGCTCGCTCAGGTCAGTGGCCAAGAGGCGACTCGGCAGAGTCATCAGCCCGCGGTCGCCGCGCCGACCTCGGGCTCACCCGCGGCGGCGCTCTCACCGACGGCCTCCGACATGGCGCAGATCTGGAACGTGGCGCCGTCGGGGTCGGCGACGGTGGCGATCCGGCCGAACGGGGAGTCGATCGGACCGTCCAGCACGGAGCCTCCCAGCTCCTGGACCTTCGCGGCCGCCGGGTCCGCGCTCTCGACGGCCAGGTAGGCGCGCCAGCCCGTGGCCTCCTTCGGCATGAAGGCCGTGCTGTCCCCGAGCCCCCAGGTGGCGCTGTCCATGGGGCCGGCGTTGAGGTACCGCATCATTCCGTCGTCCATGGATTCGCCCATCGGCTCCAGCTGGATGTCGAGCAGGGTCGAGTAGAACTCGCGGGCCGCGTCGAACTCGTGGGTCATCAGTTCGAACCACACCGGCGAGCCGGGCGCGCCCGTGAACTCGAAGCCCTCGAACTCGTTCGCCTGCCACAGGCCGACGCGCGCGCCGGTGGGGTCGGTGATCATCGCGCTGCGGCCGAGCGGGCCGATGTCCATGGCCGGGGAGAACACGCTCGCCCCGTTCTCGGTGGCCCGGGCGAGGCGGGCGTCGACGTCGTCGACGGCGAGGTAGACGTCCCAGCCGCTCTCGAGCGGTGTCCCGTCGGGCATCGGCATGCCCGCCACGTCCATGAGGCCGCCGACGGGCGCACCGTCGTTGCTGATCATGTGGTAGTGACCGAACTCCTCGCCGGTGTCCTCGAACGTCCAGCCGAAGAGTTCGGAGTAGAAGGTGAGGGTCGCCTCGAGCTTCGTCGTGCCGAGATCGAGCCAGGTCGTGTCTCCGGTGGGGCGGGCCATGATTCCTCCAGTGGTGGGTCGCGGAGTGCGGCGGACAGTGCTGTGGCTCACAGTAGAGGCTCGCGAGGGTCTGGTCTTGTCCGATCCTGCGCACATCCGGCCCTGCGCACCTCTGATGCTGCCGGGCCGGGCGCTGTCACCGTCGGCACAGGCTCGGCAGTGCCGAGAGCAGGGGGATCCCGACCGCGTCCTCCTGGGCCCGGAATCGCAGGGTGACCTCGCCGGCGGCGGTGATCGGATGTGGATGGGCGGCGACGACGGGGGTCGACGGCGTCAGGTGGGCGCGTGGGTCGGCGTCAGGGGCCACCGCGAAGCCGAGCAGGAACGGGGCGCTGTCGCACAGCGGGAGGTCGATGAACTGCTCGCCGGAGGTCAGCGCGCCCGAGCGTGGCAGCCCGATGGGTGCCGGGTGCGCGTACCAGCCCACCCAGATCGAGGCATCTCCGCGGCGGCTCAGCTCCTCCGGCACGTCGAGGTGGATCCGTACGGTCCGCTCGTCGGGGGCAGTCAGCGAGAAAGGGCGCGGCGGGTGGTCGCTGATCCGCTCCGCCAGGCGGCGGAGCTCGGCCGGCGGCACCCCGACGGTCTGGCGGAAGCGCCGGCTGAAGCTGGAGAGGGAGTCGAACCCGACGGCGGCGGCCACGTCGATCACGGGGTGCTCTGCGCCGAGCAGCATTCGCTTGGCGGCGTCGATCCGCATAGCGATGAGGTACTGGCCGGGACCGATGCCCACGTGAGCACTGAAGCGCCGGGCGAAGTGGAAGGGGCTGTAGCCCGCCTCGTTGGCGAGATCTGCGACCTTCAGCGTCGCGGCCTCCCGCCGCGCGAGAGCGAGCACGGAGTCCCACGGCGCGGACGCCTGCCGTTCAGTGGTCTGGGTCACGCGCCGAGTCTAAATCGTTGTACACGGCAGTCGCAGGCGGGAAAAGCGCTTGCGGGGGACGTGGCCGGTGGGCCCTGTCCCTCGGTGCCGGCTCCCGCCCGGCCGGTCTCCGCACGGCGGGATGACGGTGGCAGTACGTGACTGCCCAGCGCATGGTTACAGTGGCAGAGCCCTACTCCCCGTGGTCCGCGTGATGCTGGACCCGATCACCGGTGCCGGCTGGTCCGATCCGTCGGAGGTCGTGACCGCCCCGGTGCAGGGGAGTCCGCCATCCCGAACGGAGAAGCTCTGTGATGACCGAGGACGAATCTGCCACCGGCAGGAGAGGGCCCGCCGGGTCACGACGTACCGACCGGCGCGGCGGAGACCGGCTGCCCAGCCTGGACTATTCCCGTCCGAAGTATCCCCACAACATCCATCCAGCCCTGGTGCCCGGCATCGGCATCGATGACCAGCGCCGCATCTACCACGTCGACAAGATCGTCTTCGGGGTGGCCGGGATCCTCACCGTCGCCTTCGTGATCTGGGGCATCGTCGATCCGGCGAGCGTCGGCACCGTCGCCAACGCGGCGTACGCGTGGACGATGAGCCACCTGGGGTGGCTGTTCAACGCCGTCGCCACCGTGGTGCTGGTCGCCATGATCATCCTCAGCCTCTCGCGGTACGGGAAGATCCCGCTGGGCAAGGACGGGGAGAAGCCGGAGTTCTCCACCTTCTCCTGGGTGGCGATGCTGTTCGCCGCCGGCCTGGGCATCGGCGTGATGTTCTGGGGCCCGGCCGAGCCGCTGACCTACTTCCTCTCGCCGCCGCCGCTGACGAACGAGGCGGAGTCCGTCGAGGCCATGCACTACGCACTGGCCCAGACGTACTACCACTGGGGCTTCCACGCCTGGGCGATGTACGCGCTGGTCGGCGGAGCCGTCGCCTATGCGGCCTACCGTCGCGGGCGCTCCCTGCTGATGTCCTCGATCTTCCAGCACCTGTTCGGCAAGCGGCGCACCGAGGGCTGGGCCGGTCAGCTGGTGGACACCTTCGCGATCATCGCGACCCTGTTCGGCACCGCCGCGGCCCTCGGTATCGCGGCCCTGCAGATCGGTCAGGGTGTCGTCATCGTCTCCGGCGCCTCGGAGCTGACCAACACTGCCCTGCTCCTGGTCATCGCGGTGCTCGCCGTCGGGTTCGTGATCTCCGCCGTCTCCGGCGTCTCCCGCGGCATCCGCTACCTCTCCAACCTCAACATCGTGCTGACCATCGGCTTCACCGGTCTGGTGTTCCTGCTCGGTCCCACGCTGTTCCTGCTGAACCTGCTGCCCTCGGCCATCATGGAGTACGTGGGCTCGCTGTTCCACCTCATGGCCCGCTCGGCCTCCTGGGGCCAGGAGACGCTCGACTTCCAGTCGGCCTGGACCGTGTACTACTGGGCATGGTGGATCTCCTGGTCGCCCTTCGTAGGCATCTTCATCGCCCGCATCTCCCGGGGCCGCAGCATCCGCCAGTTCGTCCTCGGCGTCATCCTGATCCCGTCCTCGCTGCTGTTCGTCGCCTACGGGATCATGGGCGGGACCGCCATCTCGATGTACCGCGA
This sequence comes from Brachybacterium sp. SYSU DS0246, assembly GCF_059391765.1. NCBI lineage: Bacteria > Bacillati > Actinomycetota > Actinomycetes > Micrococcales > Dermabacteraceae > Brachybacterium > Brachybacterium sp. SYSU DS0246. The sequence goes on from NZ_JBZXYT010000010.1 coordinate 17,961, forward strand.
GGGCGGCCTGGGCGTGATCGAAGAGGTCAACGCCCCCGAGGTGCTCTTCTCGATCGTGGACAACCTGCCCTTCGCCAGCGTGATGCCGCTGCTGATCATGGCGATCCTGGCGATCTTCTTCATCACCGCCGCCGATTCGGCCTCGGTGGTGATGGGCATCCTCACCACCCGAGGCAGCTCCAACCCGCCCAAGGTCCTGGTCGTCTTCTGGGGCCTGGTGATGGCCGGCATCGCCGTGGTCATGCTGCTGCTGGGCAACGAGTCCGCGCTCCAGGGGCTGCAGTCACTGGTGATCGTCACGGCCGTGCCCTTCGCGGTCGTCATGCTCCTGATCGTCGTGGCGTGGTTCCGTGAGCTGCGCACGGACCCGAACACCCTGCGTCAGAAGTACGCGGAGGCCGCCGTCAGCAACGCGGTCGTGGACGGCGTGGACAAGTACGACGACGACTTCAGCTTGCAGGTCGTCCGGGCCGAGCCCGGGGAGGGCGCCGGCGCCGGGGTCGACTCCACCCATGCGGATTACACCGAGTGGTACCAGCGCACCGACGAGCACGGCGAGCCCGTCGGCTTCGACTTCGAGACCGGAGAGTGGGCCGACGGCTGGACCCCCGAGACCGAGGAGGACGACACCGGCTCGGTGTCGCCCGAGGTCACTGCCACCCCGAGCACACGAAAGGACACGCCATGAGACCGAACATCGTCGTCATCCAGGCCGACCAGATGGCCGCGCAGGCGCTCGGCGCCTACGGGGACCAGGCGGCTCTGACCCCGAACATCGACGCCCTCGCCCAGGAGGCAGCGGTGTTCGACCGCGCCTACTGCAATACGCCGCTGTGCGCTCCCTCGCGGGCATCGATGATGACGGGCCGCATGCCCTCGGACATCGGGTGCTACGACAACGGGGACGACTTCGGCGCCTCCACGCCGACGTTCGCCCACCACCTGCGCGCCGCCGGCTACCACACCGCGTTGGTCGGCCGCATGCACTTCATCGGCCCCGACCAGCACCACGGGTTCGAGCAGCGACTGACCACCGACGTCTACCCGGCGGACCTGGACATGGTCCCGGACTGGCAGCGGGATCTCGGCGACCGGCTGCAGTGGTATCACGACGCCGACGCCGTCTTCACGGCGGGCGTCTCGAAGGCCACCGTCCAGCAGGACTTCGACGACGAGGTGGGCTTCCATACGCTGCGCCACCTCAACGACCGTGTGCGCGCGAACCAGGCCGCGGGGGAGGACATCCCCTTCCTCATGGTCACCAGCTTCATCCATCCCCACGACCCGTACGAGCCGCCCCAGGAGCACTGGGACCGGTTCGAGGACGTCGACATCCCCGATCCCGCGCACCCGCAGGTGCCCAGCGCGGACGAGGACCCGCACAGCCATCGTCTGCGGGCGATGAGCGGATTCGACCGGCGCGAGCCGACCCTCGACGAGGTCCGGCGCGCCCGGCGCTCCTACTACGCCGCCGTGAGCTACATCGACGACCACGTGGGCCGGATCCGCGAGCGCCTGGAGACCCTCGGGCTGCTCGAGAACACCGTCATCATCGTCACCAGCGATCACGGCGACATGCTGGGCGAGAAGGGCCTGTGGTACAAGATGTCGCCGTACGAGGAGTCCTCGCGCGTGCCGATGATCGTCTACGGGCCCGAGCACCTGGTCCCGCGCGGCCGGTACGCGAACCCGGTCTCGCTGCTCGACCTGATGCCGACCCTGCTGGACCTGGCCGGTGCGCCCGGCGACCAGGACAGGGAGGGCCGTGACCCCGCGCGCCGGGGCATGTCACTGCTGGAATCCGCGCGTCGCGAGGCCGACGGGAAGGCCGGCCCCGAGGACCGCGACGTGGTGATCGAGTACCTCGCCGAGGGCACGCTGCGCCCGCAACTGACCCTCGTGCGGGGTCAATACAAGTACGTGGTCTGCCCGGGCGATCCCGATCAGCTCTTCGACCTGGTCGCCGACCCGCACGAGCTGACCAACGTCGCCGAGCGACCCGAGCACACCGAGCTCGTCAGCCGGCTGCGCGGCGCGCTGGAGAACCAGTACGATCTCGCCGCTCTCGAGGAGGCCGTCCTGGCCAGCCAGGCACGGCGGCGCCTCGTGGCCGAGGCGCTGCAGACCGGCACCCCGCGCCCGTGGGACTTCGTCCCCGACCCCACGCAGCGCTACGTGCGCGGCGACTTCTGGGGTGCCCTGCAGTTCGGGCAGATCCGCGACGCGGTCCCCATGGAGGAGACCTCCTGAGCTGCTGACCGCAGCGCGCCCGACGGACCAGCGCACGCCCGACAGACCAGCGAGATCCGCGACTTGTAGGGAATAAGCGAGCCATTCCCTACAAGTCGCGGATCTCGTTCGTTGGGCTGTTCTCCCGGGGAGAGAGGGAGCGGGGGTCAGGCGCCCTGTGCGCTCCGGATCAGGTCCGCGGCGCGCTCACCGATCAGCATCGTGGTGATGTTGGGGTTCACCGCGACCAGCTGAGGCATCACCGAGCCGTCGACCACGCGCAGCCCCGTGACGCCCTTGACCCGCAGCTGCGGATCCAGTGGTGAGGAGTCGTCGTCGGCCGAGCCCATCCGGCAGGAGCCGGCCGGGTGATAGACGGTGTTGTGGGTGCGGGAGACGTAGTCGGCGATCTCCTCGTCGCTCTGGACGTCCTCACCGGGGTAGAGCTCGCGGCCGCGGAAGGCGTCCATGCCGGGCTGGGAGACGATCTCCCGGGCCTTGCGGATACCGGCCACGGCGACGGCCATGTCATGGCCGTCCTCGTCGGTGAAGTAGCGCGGGTCGACCTTGGGCTTGTCCCGGTAGTCGATCGAGCGCAGCCGCACCGTGCCGCGGGAGCGGGCATGGGTGATGTTCGGAGTCAGCGCGAAGGACTCCGGGGAGGTGGGGTAGCCCTGCCGGCGGGTGTGCATGTCGAAGGGCACCGAGCCGTAGTGCATCATCAGATCCGGCAGGTCCAGCCCCTCCTGGGTGGGCGTGAAGATCCCGATCTCCCACCACTGGGTCGTATCGCGCGTCATCTTCTGCGTGGACTCCCACGAGATCACAGCTTCCGGGTGGTCCTGGAGGTTCGAGCCGACGCCGGGGGAGTCCACGCGCACCTCGATGCCGAGCTCGCGCAGATGATCGGCCGGGCCGATGCCGGAGAGCATCAGCAGCTTCGGGGAGTCGATCGCGCCGGCGGAGAGGACCACCTCGCGGCGTGCGTGCATCACGGAGGAGCGGCCGAAGGCGTTGTCGACGTACTCGACCCCGGTGGCCCGCTGGTCGGCGTCGAAGAGCACCTGCGCCACGTGGTGACCGGTGAGGATGTGCAGGTTCTCCCGCTCCATGACCGGGTGCAGGTAGGACACCGAGGACGACGACCGGGTGCCGTCGGCCCTGCGGTTGACCTGGAACCAGTTCGCCCCGTTGACCACGGTCTCGAAGTCGTTGAAGGTCGCCGTGGGGATGCCGGCCTGCTCGCACGCCTCCAGCAGTGCGGCCCCCAGCGGATCCTCCGGGGGAACGTCCATGAGGTGGACCGGACCGTCGGTGCCGTGCCCCTCGCCGCTGCGGGAGCTGTTGGTCTCCAATCGCTTGATCAGCGGCAGGATCGCCTCGGCGTTCCAGCCGTCGGCGCCCAGCTTCTCCCACAGGTCCATGTCCTCGGCCGGGGGGTAGAAGGCGATGCAGGAGTTGTGGGAGGAGCACCCGCCCAGGACCTTCGCGCGCGCATGGCGCATGAAGGAGTTGCCGTGCTCCTGCGGCTCGATCGGGTAGTCCCAGTCGAGCCCGGATTCGAGCAGCTCGGGCCAGCGCTGGAGGTCCAGCACCTCGGCGTGGTCGAGGTCATTGTCACCGGCTTCGAGGAGCGCGACCTCGAGGCTGGGGTCCTCGCTGAGCCGCGAGGCGACCACAGCGCCGGCGGACCCGCCGCCGACCACGATGTAGTCATATTCGGTGACGGGGTTCTCGGAGGGAAGGTCCTGGTCGGACATCGTGTCTTCTTCCTGTCGTTCCGTGAGAATGAGGGTCGATCAGCTGAGCGTGCCGGGCTGGTCTCCTACCGCTGGCAAGCTCGCAGTACGTCGATCAGCTGAGCTTGCTGGGCTGGTCTCCTACCGCTCGCAGGCTCGCAGTACGTCGATCAGCCTTTGCGCGGGAACCAGCCGGAGACCGCGGGCTCGGTGTTCTCGTAGATGTGCTTGGCCTCGGTGTACTCCTCGAGTCCGCTCGGGCCGAGCTCGCGGCCGATGCCGGAGCGCTTGAAGCCGCCCCACTCCGCCTGCGGCAGGTAGGGGTGGAAGTCGTTGATCCAGATAGTGCCGTGGCGCAGACGCCGCGAGACCCGATTGGCGGTGCCGGAGTTCGATGTCCACACCGCGCCGGCCAGGCCGTACTCGGTGTGGTTGGCGATCTCGATCGCCTCCTCCTCCGTGGAGAAGGTCTCCACGGTGATCACGGGGCCGAAGCCCTCCTCGACCACGGCCGGGTTCTCGGCGGTGCACTGATCCAGGACGGTCGGGGCGTAGAAGAAGCCCTGCTCGTGCTCGGGGCCGCCCCAGTTCCCGCCGGTGCGCAGCCGGGCACCGGCCTCGACGCCGCGATTGACGTAGTCGGTGACCTTGTCACGGTGCTCGGCGGAGACCAGCGGGCCGGTCTCCGCATCCTCGTCGAGCGGACCGCCCATGACGATGCCCTCGGCGCGGGCGACGAGGTCGTCGACGAACTGCTCGGCGATGGTGTCCTGGACGATCAGGCGCGTGCCCGCGGAGCAGACCAGGCCCGAGTCGAGGAACCCGGCGTTCAGCGCATTGTCCAGCGCCGCCTCGTAGTCGGCGTCGGCGAAGACCACGTTGGGGTTCTTGCCGCCGAGCTCGAGGGCGACCTTCTTGATGTCGCTCGCCGCGGACTCGGCGATCTTGCGGCCGGTGACCAGGCCGCCGGTGAAGGAGATCAGGTCGATCTCCGGATGGGAGGACAGGGGAGCGCCGACCACGCCGCCGGCGCCGAGCACGAGGTTGGCGACCCCGGCGGGCAGCCCGAGCTTGTCCAGCACGTCCAGGATGAGGATCGTGGTGTGCGGGGTGAGCTCGGCCGGCTTGATGATGAAGGAGTTGCCCGCGGCCAGTGCCGGGGCGATCTTCCACGAGGCCTGCAGCAGGGGGAAGTTCCAGGGCGTGATCATCCCGCACACGCCGACGGGCTCGTGGACGACGCGGGAGATGACGCTGCCGTCACCGGCGTCGACGAGGCGCCCGGGGTTCTGATCGGCGATCTTGCCGAAATAGCGGAAGCAGGCGGTGATGTCGTCCATGTCGCCTTCGGCCTCGACCAGTCGCTTGCCGGTGTCGAGCGCCTCGGCGCGGGCGAATTCGTCCTTGCGGGCCGCCAGCGCATCGGCGACCTGCAGCAGGAAGTCCCCGCGCTCGGAGGCCGGCTTGTCGGCCCAGACGCGGGACTCGAAGGCGGCCCGGGCCGCGAGGATGGCCCGCTCGACGTCCTCGGCGGTGGCCTCACTGACCACTCCGACCTCGCTCTGATCGGCCGGGCAGGTCACGGTGCGGGTCTCTCCGGACGAGGAGGGGACCCACTGGCCGTCGATGTACAGGGTGGCGATCTGGTCAGTCATGGCGCTCATTCTCCTCCGTCGCGGGTGGTGCGGGGGGCCGGGCCCGTCCGGTCGGGCGCAGCGGTCGTCGGGGCGGGGTGGTCGAGCTGGTCGGTGTCGACCCATTCGTCCGGAGCGGTCACCGGGACCGCGCCGGTCACGGTGCCGATCTGCCGGCTCATGGTCAGATACATGATGTGGGCGTCGTAGGCGTCCAGGACATCGGCGATGACCTGATCCTTCGTGTACCCCATGATGTCGCGTCCCCGCGACCCCAGGGCCGAGAAGATCTCGATGCGGTAGTAGGTGTCCTTCACGGCGGCCAGGTTGGCCGCGAAGTTCGGGACGGAGTAGGCCACGGGGTAGGTCTGGTACTTGAAGTCCTCACCCTCGGGGAAGGAGACGACCAGGTCGACGAAGGGGATGGAGCTGTCCGGGTGGGACCCGCGGTGGCAGGTGACCTCGCAGCCCAGTTCGCTCAGCTCCGCGGCGACCTCCTCCACGGCGGGCGTGGCGACCGTCTCGACGAAGTCCGTGGCCTGCTCGGCGGAGGCGTAGGACATGCGGTGGCGCAGCCGGTCCCGCCAGGTTCCGCGTTCGCCGCCCTCGCGCACCCGGCTGGTCAGCAGCGCGGGCAGTGCCGCCTGGCGCGACTCGAGGTTCATCCGCTCGGTCCTCAGCACCTTCCACAGGCTGAACATCACCAGGTACACCATGATCGACAGCGGCAGTCCCACCATCACGGTCGCAGCCTGCAGCGTGTACACGCCGTCGATGAACAGCATGACCACGGTCAGGGCGCCGGTGATCACGGCCCACACGATCCGCAGCCACGGCGGGCCGTCCGAGTCGGTGCTGGAGGCCTTCGAGGTCATGTTCGCCATCACCAGCGAGCCGGAGTCGGCCGAGGTGACGTAGAAGAACAGGCCGGTCAGCAGAGCCAGGGACACGGTGAACAGCGACCCCGGGTACTGCTCCAGCAGATTGAAGAAGCCGGATTCGGGCTGATTGACCGCGAGGTCCAGGAACTCCTGGTCCCCGAAGAAGCCCAGCGCGGCATTGCCGAAGATCGAGACCCACAGCAGGATGAACGAGAAGGGGATCAGCAGCACGCCGACGATGAACTCGCGCAGGGTGCGGCCACGGGAGATCCGCGCCAGGAACAGGCTGACGAACGGCGCCCAGGCGATCCACCAGGCCCAGAAGAACAGCGTCCAGTCCGCCATCCACTGATCCGCGGGATAGCCCTCGGCCCCGTCGCTGTAGGCGAAGGTGGTCATCAGCATCGAGGGGAAACGGGAGAAGAAGTCGCCGATGTTCTGGACCAGGGCGTTGAGCAGCTGGTGGGTCTCACCGGTGATCAGCACCCACAGCATCAGGGCGATCGCGAGGTAGACGTTCAGCTCCGCCAGGCGGCGGATGCCCTTGTCCACACCCGAGACGGTCGAGGCGATGGTGATGAACACGGCCAGCGCCATCAGAGCGATCTGCACCGCGATCGAATTGGGGATCCCGAACAGCGCGGAGAGCCCGAAGTTCAAGAACACCACGCCGATGCCGAGGGAGACCGAGATGCCGAAGATGGTGCCGATCGTCGAGGCGATCTCGGCCGCGTGCCCCACGGCGCCGTGGATGCGGCGGCCGAAGATCGGGGCGAGAGCGGAGCGGATGCTCAGCGGCAGGTGATACCGGTAGGCGAACAGGCCGAAAGCCATGCCCATCAGGGCGTACATCGCCCAGCCCGGGATGCCGTAGTGGAAGATCGTCCAGATCGGGGCCATCCGCGCGGCCTCGGCGGAGCCGGCGGGAACGTCCGGCGGGGTGAGGTAGTTCGTCGCTGGACCGGAGATGCCGAAGAACATCAGGTCCACGCCGATCCCCGCGGCGAACAGCATCGCGGCCCACGTGAACATGTTGTACTTCGGCTGCGAATGGTCCGGACCCAGCCGGGTCTGGCCCACCTTGGAGGCTGCGACGATCACGACGAACACCACCACGAGGGCGGCCGTGAGCACGTAGTACCAGCCGAAGTTCGTCGCCACCCAGCCCATGGAGCCGAAGATGACCGTCTCGGCGGTGCCCGGCCAGATCGCGGCGAACAGCACGAACGCCACGATGAGCACCGAGGTGCCGATGAACACCGGCCAGTTCACGGGGGAGTGGGAGCCCGCCGTGCCGATCGCCGGGCCGCCGTCCTCCCCACCGGGGTCCCTCCCGGGTCCGGGAGCTGACGTGGGCGGGTGGCTCTGGGCGGCCTGGGCCATCACGGTCCTTTCGATCGACGAGCGAGGGGTCCGACGGTGCATCGGCCGGCGCCGGGAATTCTTCGTTCCGGCGGGTTCGGCCGACGCACGACACTAAGGTGATCTCCGCTCCGCGGGCCACTATCGGTGCACAGTCCGTGATCCACCCATCAGATGACGATTTCTCGGGTGCGGAATGCCACGCCGGGGCAGGTGCAGATCAGTCTCGCGCGTGTCCCCGTCGCTGTCCAGGGCTCCATCGCAGGTGCGTACGGAGCCGACCGGGGGCGTGCCGCCGGCCGCAGAGCCGCGGACCGCCGGAATCGTGAATGCTCGCGAGGGGTCGGCGCGAGAATTCTCGACGTTCGCGAAGACCGCGCGGGGCACACGAATTCCGCGCCTTCGCGCAACTCTCCGGAATCGGCCCGGCGCCCAGCGGCGCCCAGGCGGCCGAGCGGCCCCGCTCAGTCGCGACCGACGTCCTCGCGCAGCACCTCGGGCCATGCCGCCACCTGCTCGGGTCGCTCGGCGATCCGGAGCCGGGCCCGCGGCAGCACCCGTGCGAGTGAGAGCGCAGTGGAGACGGGATGGCCTCCGTCCCCGGTCCACGCCAGGATCGACACCGGCAGCCGGAGGCCCGCGAGCTCCTGCCGGGAGGGCAGGTCACTGAGCGCAGCCCCTCGGTAGGCCGCGGGGAGCAGCCGCTCGGCGACGTCCGGGGTCGCCGGAGGGTGGCTCGCCGCGGCCGGAGGCAGCGCGTGCAGGCTCGCGCCGGCACCGGCGAGGCGTTCGGCGCCATGGCGCTCGACGAATGCTGCCAGTCGTTCGTAGTCCCTCGCCTGCGCGGCGCGGGTCTCCCACGCCGTCGGCGGCAGCAGCAGAGTCAGTCCGTCGAACCGGTCCGGTTCCCGCACTGCCGCGTGGAGCAGGGTGCCGCATCCCATCGACGGTCCGACGCCGTGCACCGCCTCCCCGGGGAAGTAGGCCTCCACCAGCGCCAGCAGGTCCGCGGCCAGCCGGCTCCAGCGGTAGTCCTCCGGCAGTGGGCGTCCGGTGGAGCGGCCGTGGCCGCGCGCGTCATAGCGCAGCAGGCGGGTCCCGGACAGGCCCCGACCGAGATCCAGATCGAGCAGTCGGTCCCGAGCACGGCTCGAGGTCAGCCCGTGCAGCTGGACCACCGGATGCCCGCCCTCGTCGCTGTACTCACAGGCGAGCTCGGCCCCTCGGACACGGAACGGTGACAACGGGACCTCCGGGTCGGTGGCGAGACGGGTGCCGGTTAGATTACCGCCATGCGGCTCACCCACGTCGCCCATCTGCGGCTCCCGTTCGGTGCTCTGCGCAGCTACGAGGTGGAGACGTCCGCCCCTGGCGCCGAGCTGCCGGTCTCCTTCGATCAGAGCCGCCACGTGGCCGCCGGCAACCGGCCGGGCTCGTGGATGGCCATCTCGCTGACCCTGCCCAGCCGGGTCGACCCCGATCAGCTCGGTGCCGCGTGGCTGGGCGTGATCGCCCGCCACGGCACGCTGCGCACTGTGTTCGACGAGACCGACGAGACCGACGAGACCGACGAGACCGACGAGACCGACGAGACCGAGCATGCAGGAGTGCGGCTCAGGAGCATCGAGGTCGGGCCCGGCCGCTGGGTCGATCATCCCGTCGGCCCCGGTCGTTCCATGCACGAAGTGCTCCGCGAGGTGCTCGATGAGCACTGCGTGTCCCTGGCGCGCCCCGCCCACCGGCTGTGCATGATCGACACCGCCCAGGGCCCCACGCTCGTGCTGGCCGCGGATCACGCCCACGTGGATATGTGGTCCATGCTCGTGCTCGCCCGCGACCTGTTCACCGCCCTGGCGGACGTCGGCGCCGGCCGCGAGCTCTTCCCCGGCTGGGTCCCGACCTTCGCCGAGCACACCCGGATCCTGCGCGGCCGCGACGCCCCCGAGGATGTCCAGCGCCGCTGGCGGGAGATCATCGCCGCGGGCGGGGACGTCATGCCTCGTTTCCCGCTGCCGCTGGGGGAGGCCGGGCCGCAGCCCGAGCGGGTGGAGGTCCGTGACGTCCTGGACGTGGACGATACCGCCGCCCTCTCCGCGCAGGCCCGCTCCGACGGGGTCTCCACCCTCGCGCTGGCGGTCTCCCTGATGACCGAGGTGACCCGCGAGCTGGCAGGGGTCCCGCTGCGCGCCGTGTTCCCGGTCCACAGCCGGTACGACACCACCTGGCACGACTCGGTGGGCTGGTTCATCACCAACTCCGTGCTGGAATCCGGGGACCCGGCGCCGGCCGCCGCCGCGGCCGCGGTCAAGGAGGCGATCCGCCTCGGATCGTGGCCGCTCGAGAAGGTCCTCGCTCCCTGGGGAGGCATGCCGGAGGCCCCGGGCATGTTCGCGATCTCCTGGCTGGACCTGCGGCGGCTGCCCGTGCGCATCGACGACGTCGGCCTGCAGGCCCAGTACGTCAGCGCCGCGACCCGCCCCGACGGGGTGATGCTCTGGTTCATCCTCGACGAGGCGGGAGTGCATCTGCGCTGCCGCTACCCGGACACCGGCGAGGCCCGTGCCGGGGTGGGCGCCTGGCTCGACGCGCTGGTCGCCCGGATGCAGCAGCGAGCACGATCCTCCGCCGGGGACCTGCTGCGGTGCGGGCAGAGGACCTATCGCCTCCAGCGGGCCGAGCGAGGAGACCTCCCGGCGATCCGCGACCTGCTGGCCGACGACGACATCGGCCGCACCCGCGAGGCCGGGGACCTCGAGGAGTACGAGGCCGCGTTCGACCAGATCGCCCACGATCGTGCGCACTATCTGGCTGTGGTGCGCGACGAGGGCGGGACCGTGGTGGGCACGATGCAGCTGACGATCCTGCCCGGTCTCTCGCGTCGCGGCGCCACCCGCCTGCAGATCGAGGCGGTGCGCGTGGCGCGCTCCGAACGCTCCCGTGGCCTGGGCAGGGCGATGTTCGAGTGGGCCCATGCCCACGGGCGCACCCGCGGCGCATCCCTGGCCCAGCTCACCACGGACCTCGAGCGCACCGGCGCCCGCGAGTTCTATGCGCGGCTCGGCTACGAGGCGACCCACGCCGGTCTCAAGCGCGGCCTGTGACGGCGTGGGCCTGGTCGAGGTGACCTTCAGGCACTAGCGTGGACGTACCGCGCACGCGCCCCCAGCGCAGCGCTCGATGACGAGGACCGGTCATGGCCGACGCCCAGACTCCGCAGGCAGAACAGGAACTGATCGTCGATTTCATCCTCTCCCTGGACGGCTGCGCCGCCGCCGAGGGGTGGCCGGGGTGGTGGGGACTGGAGAGCCCCGAGTACCTCGAATGGCTCGCGCAGGAACCCGAGCGCCTCGTGCTGATGGGCGCGACCACCTACCGGCTGATGTCGCAGATGGCGGTCGAGGCCGCGCAGATCGACGTCTCCGCGGAGGAGAAGGCCAGCTTCGAGCAGATGACCGCCACGGACAAAGTGGTCTTCTCCGCCACCCTGGAGGAGCCGCTCTCCTGGCCGAACACCACGCTGATCAGCACTGATGCCATCCAGGGGGTCAGGGACCTCAAGCGCACCTCGAGCAAGCCGCTGACCACCATCGGCAGCATCCGTCTCGCGCATTCGCTGCTGCGGGCGGGCGTGGTGGACCGGTTCCGCGTCATCCTGTTCCCGGTGATCACGGGCCGTACCGGCCTCGAGCGCATCTGGGAGCAGTTCGAGGACTTCCGTCTCGAGCTGCTGGAGGCGCGCACCTTCGCCGGTGGGCTCCAGCTGCTCGAGTACGCGCCGACGCACCTGCCCGAGCCGCCCGGGACAGCGTGGCAGCGCTGACTCCATCGGGTCTCAGCTGAACTGGATCCCGCCGTCGACCAGCATCGTCTGACCGGTGACGTAGTCCGAGTCCTCGCTCGCGAGGTAGGAGACCATGCGGGCCACGTCATCCGGGACCGAGACCCGTCCGAGGTGGATGGAGCGGGCGTTCTCGGCCAGGGCCTCACCCCGCTGCTGGCCGTTCTTGGCCGCCAGCTTCTCGTCGATGAGGTCCCACATCGCGGTGCCGACGATGCCGGGACCGTAGGCGTTCACCGTGATCCCGTGCTCGGCCCACTCCATCGCAGCGGCCTGGGTCAGCCCGCGGACCGCCCATTTCGTGGCTGAGTAGGGCCCCAGCAGCGCGAAGGGGCGGAAGGCGACGATCGAGGCGGCGCCGATGATCTTGCCGCCATGACCCTGGGCGATCATCTGCCGGGCCGCCTGACGGTAGGAGTTGAACACTCCGGTGATGTTCACGTCCACGATCTTCTGGAAGTCGGCGGCGTCGTAGTCGATCAGCTCCTGGACCTGGGCGATGCCGGCGTTGGCGACGAACACGTCCAGGTGGCCGCCGGCCTCGACGGCAGAGGCGACCAGGCGCTCGACCGAGGCCTCGTCCGTGACGTCCACGTCCGTGCCCGTGGCCGTCCCGCCCGCCGCGGTGATCGCCTCCACCGTGGAGTCGATGCCCTCCTGCATGGTCGGCAGATCCGCCACCACGACGTGCAGGCCGTCCCGCCCCAGGCGCCGGGCGATCCCTTCGCCGATGCCGCGGGCCGCTCCGGTGACGACGGCGACCCGCTGGCCCTCGGGGGCCCTGCGCCGCGCCGCCTCGATGGTCGACAGATCGTCGGTGCCGCTGTGCGTGGTGCTCATGGTTCTTCTCCTCATCGAGAGTTCCGGCGATGCCGAGCGGCACCGCAGCGACAGCACAGCAACGCCTGGCCCCGACGGCAACGGAGGTTCTCGCCGCACGAGAACCTTCCGCGGCGCCACCCGGGTGACCGAGCACGACCATGAGCCGACCGAACGGACGAGGAAGCGCCCGATCCGGGGCGGGGCGCAGTGCGCGCACTAAACTGTCACCACGATCAGGACCCCGCCGGCCCGATCCGGCGGCCGTCATTCCAGGAGGCTCCCGATGACCGATCCGACGCCTGATGATCCCTCCCGTGCGGCGGACGACCGCGGCCAGGAGACCCTCGGCGCGACAGGCGATGGCCAGAGCGACCCCGCGCTGCAGCGCGACCCCGAGGAGTGGGTCAGCGGGGACGACCCGATGACCGAGGCCCAGAAGTCCTACCTCGACACGCTCGCCAAGCAGGCGGGGGAGGAACTCCCGGCGAACCTCACCAAGGCCGAGGCCTCCGAGCACATCGACCGGCTCCAGGGCGGGCGCCCGGGCTGAGCCCTCACGACGGGAGGGGGCGCGGTGGTCATCCACCGCGCCCCGTCGTCGTCCTGCCCTGCTTCAGCCGGCTCAGTCGAGTCAGTCCACCGTGAGCTCTCCCATCGGACCCCAGTCCTCGACCTCGACCTGCTGGGAGATGATCTGCGGGGTCGCGGAGAGGTACTGCGGGAACTCCTCCTGCATCTTCTGGAAATGCGGTGAGTTCACGTGCGGCTCGGCACCGTCGTCGGTGAAGGCCTCGATCAGCACATAGGTGTTGGGGTCCTTCACGCTGCGGGACCACTCGAACCACTTGTTGCCCGGCTCGGCCAGCGTCGCCTCGGTGAACTCCCGCGAGAGCTCCGGCCACTGGTCGGCGAACTCGGGCTTCACAGGGAACTTGACGTTGATCAGGATCATGTCGGGTCCTTTCCGGATCGGTGGTGCGAACAGCCTGCCCGGCGGGCGAGGCGTGCGGTAGAGCGATTCTCGCAGGACAAGAAGAGCACAATGGGGGTCGATCGCAAGGAGGCAGGATGACCCTGATGAAGGACCGGGACGACGAGGCCCCGGCCGGACAGATCGCCAGGGCGCTCGCCGTGCTCGAGGCCGTCGCCCAGCACGGCAGCAGCTCGGCACGCACCATCGCCGACGCCACGTCGATCCCGCTGCCGACGGTGTACCGGATCGCCCAGGAGCTGATCCGTGAGGAGTACCTCGTCCACCTCAGGGATGAGAAGCGGTTCGCCCTGGGCTACCAGCTGCACCGCCTCGCCGTCGGCCTCCACGAGGATCTCGGCATTCCGCGCGCGGTGCGCGAGGAGGTCTGCGCGATGCACCGCGACCTGGGAATGGCCGCCTATCTCGCGATCCACCGGGGCACGGACTTCGTCGTCGTCTTCGTCGCGGACTCCCCGCAGCACCCGCGGCTGAGTCCCATGGGATTCGGCTTCCATGAGAGCCCGCACTCCACCGCCTTCGGGAAGGTGGGGCTCAGCGCCCTCACGCTCGAGGAGCGCGACGCCTACCTCGCCGATCGCGAGCTGCGCGCCCACACCGATCGCACGATCACCGACCCCGAGCTGCTGCGCCGGCACCTGGAGGAGATCTCCGCGCGGGGCATCGCCTGGGAGCATCAGGAGTTCCAGACGGGGACGGACTGCCTCGCCGCCTCGATCAAGGCCGACGACGGCATGCTCATCGGGTCCGTCGCGGTCTCCGCGCCCGTCGCGGCGTTCGAGGGCCGCACCCGGCACGTCGAGGACCGGGTGCGTGCCTGCGCCTCGCGCGCCGGCCGGGCCTACCGCCTCGGCACCCACCACGGCTGAACCCCGTTCTCGTTCTCGCCCCGCGATAAGCGGAGTTGCCGCGGCTGGGGGCCGTTCCTAGGTTGTGCTCCACATCACTGACGACGACGCAGTGGGAAGGAGATGTCATGAGCGCATCGCGCAGCAGCGAGGCCGTCAACGACGTCGAAGGGACACAGGAAGCCGACCGCACACTGGTCGCCCTGATCAAAGCCGCGTTCCCGCACGAGCGGGTCCCCGACGCGGCCTACGAGCGCACCGCCGCGGTGGTGCGGAAGCAGGCGGAGGAGAGCACTTGGATGCGGGTCAAGCTCGCCCAGGGTCTGGACTCCCTGCAGGGACTTGCCGGCGGGATCTTCCACGAGCTCACGCCGCAGCAGGCACTGCCGCTGCTGGGGAGGATCCAGCACACCACCTACTTCGGGTTCGTGCGTCAGACCAGCGTGGTCACCCTCTACGAGGACGAGGAGGTATGGGAGGCGCTGGGCTACGAAGGGCCGTCCTTCGACCAGGGCGGCTACATCGACCGCGGATTCGACGACCTCGACTGGCTGCCTGATCCCCGGATCGAGGAGTACGACGGCGAGCCCCTCGAGGAGGTCGTCTCCGATCTGCCCACGGCCGCCAGCACCAGCAGCACCCGCGGTGCCGCGGTGCCCGCCGGGCAGAGTCGCGCCAGGGCGGGCCGAGTCGGCAACGGAAGGACGAAGCAGGCATGAGCACCATCGACCACGACACCGAGACCGTCGTCATCATCGGCTCCGGCGCCGGCGGCGGCACCCTGGCCTACGAGCTGACGAAGCAGGGCATCGAGTGCGTCGTCCTCGAAGCCGGCCCGTACCTGCGCAATGAGGACTACATGAACCTCGAGTGGGAGGCCTTCAACCAGATGGCGTGGACAGATCCGCGCACCACGTCGGGCTCCTGGCGCATCGCCCGGGACTTCCCCAACCTCCCGGCCTGGATCGTCAAGGCCGTCGGCGGCACCACCACCCATTGGTCCGGGGCGACCCCGCGCTTCAAGCCGCACGAGTTCCGGGCCCGCAGCACCTACGGTCGCATCGACGGGGCGAACCTGATGGATTGGCCGCTCTCGTACGACGACCTCGAGTCGTACTACACGCGCGCCGAGGATGCGATCGGCTCCACCCATCGCGGTGGCCGCCCGCCGCTGCCGGCGAACAACAACTACAAGGTCCTGGCCGCCGGCGCGGAGAAGCTCGGCTATCGCTACTACGCGACCGGGCCCTACGGCACCAACGCCGCCCCGTACGACGGCCGACCGGCCTCCATCCAGGACGGCTTCAACTTCCAGGGCGACAAGAACGGCTCCAAGTGGTCGACGATGGTCCGCGAGATCCCGCGCGCCCTGGAGACCGGGAAGCTGGATCTGCGACCCGACTCGCACGTCTGCCAGATCCTCCACGACCGCACCGGCCGCGTGAACGCCGTGATCTATCTCGACAAGGACGGCAACCTCCACCGGCAGGCGGCGAAGGTCGTGTGCGTGGCCGGGAACTCGATCGAGACCCCGCGGCTGCTGCACCTCAGCTCCTCCTCGATGTTCCCCGACGGGCTCGCCAACTCCTCCGGTCAGGTGGGGCGCAACTACATGCGTCACATGACCGGCAGCGTCTACGCCCAGTTCGACAAGCCGGTGCGTATGTACCGGGGCGAGACCATGGCCGGGAACATCTCCGACGAATCCGTGCACAACCCCGCGCGCGGGTTCGCCGGCGGCTACTACATCCAGACCATCTCCCTGGGCCCCGCCTTCATGGCGAGCTTCGTCGAGCCCGGCGCCTGGGGACCGGACTTCACCAAGCTGCTGGACGGCTACGAGAACACCGCCGGATGCTGGCTGGTGGGCGAGGACATGCCCCAGGAGTCCAACGCGGTCACCCTCAATGCGACCGTGACCGACCAGCACGGACTGCCGGCCGCCCACGTCCACTTCGACGACCACGCCAACGACGCCGCGATGCGCAAGCACGCCTACGGGGCGGCGACCACGCTGTACAACGCGGTCGGCGCCGTGAGCACGCACCGCACCACGCCGTACCCCTCCACCCACAACCTCGGCACCTGCCGCATGAGCGAACGGCCGGAGGACGGTGTGGTGGACAAGTGGGGCCGCGCCCACGACGTACCGAACCTGTTCGTCTCCGACGGCTCGCAGTTCACCACCGGGGCGGCCGCGAACCCGACCCTGACCATCGTCGCCCTGGCCATCCGGCAGGCGGAGTACCTGGCTGATGCGCTGTCGAAGGGGGAAGTCTGAGTCTGCGCCGACGGGGTCAGGGCTTGATGCAGATGACGGGCTTGTTCGCCTCGAGGATGATCTGCTGGGCGAAGGAGCCGAGGAAGAGCTTGGCGACCGCCGAGCGGTGACGCACGCCGATCACGATGGCGGAGATGTCCTCGCGCTCCGCCCGGTCGATGAGGTCGCCGGCCTCGGAGTGGCCGCGCTCGTCGGGCCGTTCGACCTGCTCGACGACTTCGCCGAGGTCCGGGGAGGGAGTGTGCTCGCCGTCCATGAGGAAGTAGACGAGGTCCTCCCCGCGGCGGCGGGCCTCGCTGATCCCGTAGCGGTAGGCGGCCCGGCCGGCGGGAGTGGCGGTTCCTGCCACGAGAACAGACATGGGCGCTCCTTCGGGGGTTCGTCCCAGGCACCCTAGCCGACGCGTGGTCGCGACGGCACCGGCGGTGGTGAGGGTGTTTAGACTGTCGGGCCACCTCATGACGAAGGAGTCGTGCCCATGCCCCATGCGGCAGACAGCCCGCCGCCGGCCGGATCCCCGACCCGCCGCCGCGCCCTCAGCATCGGGTTCGGGATCCTCGCGGTCCCTGTCATCGCAGCCGCCGGCTACGAGTCGATCCGCTCCGCCTCGGGCGGCAGCAACATCCGTTCCGCCCTGACCCTGGTCGCTCCCGCGGCAGCGGGCGGCGGCTGGGACGCCTTCCAGCGCGAGATGCAGCAGACCATGCGTGCCAACTCCCTGGTGGGCAATGTGCAGGTGGTGAACGTCCCCGGTGCGGGCGGCACCATCGCTCTGGGCAGCGTCAGCCAGATGGACCAGCCGAACACGCTGATGGTGGGCGGCACCGGCCAGATCGCGGCGCAGATCCAGTTCGACACCTCGTCCGTGATCACCGATGTCACCCCGATCGCCCGCGTCATCGAGGAGTACGACCTCATCGCCGTGCCCGCCGACTCCCCGCATCAGGATCTGGAGTCACTGGTGACGGCGTGGCGGGAGGATCCTCCGTCCCTGGCCTGGACCGGGGGCGGTTCCTTCGACCAGCTCGTGATGACGGACCTCGCGCTGGCCTCGGAGATCGCGCCGGCGGAGTCGACCTATATCCCCTCCGACGGCGGGGGCGAGGCCATCCAGGCCCTCCTGAACGGAACCGCTCAGGCCACCGCGGGCGGCTTCGCCGACATCTATCCCCAGGTCCAGGGTGGAAGGCTCCGAGCCCTCGGCGTCGTCGCCCCGGAGCGCCTCGAGGGCGTCGACATCCCGACCCTGCCCGAGCTCGGCTACGACGTGACCCTGACCAACTGGCGCGCGCTGTTCGCGCCGCCCGTGGTGACCGACGAGGAGGTCTCGGAGCTCGAGGCCCTGATCGACGAAGCCGTCGCCACCCCTGAATGGCAGGACGCCGTGGAGCGCAACTACTGGGTCGAGGTGCCGCTGAGCGGCGAGGAGCTCACGCAGTACGTCGCCGAGGAGACCGACCGCATCGCCGGGCTGTTCGAGGAGATCGGAGGATGAGCGAGATGGAGAGGACCACGAGCTTCTGGCGCGGCCGCTCGGCGCTGCTGATGCCGGCGATCATCGCGACCTTCAGCCTGTACCTGCTGATCGGTTCGTTTCTGCTGGAGGCAGGGGAGGCCGAGTTCCCCGGTCCGCGGTTCGTGCCGGTGATCCTCGGCTCGGTCGGACTGCTGCTGGCCGTGCTGCTCGCCATCGGCGTGCTCCGCCACCCCGAACCGGCCGAGGAGACCTCCGGGCGGCGCTACCGCACCCACTCGGACTTCGTCGCCCTGGCCTGGGTGGCGGGCGGCTTCCTCGCCTTCGCGCTGCTGCTGCCCTGGCTGGGCTGGATCCTCGCCGGCGGCCTGCTGTTCTGGTGCGCGGCGCACGGCTTCGGCTCCCGCCGGCCCGTGTTCGACATCCTGGTGGCGCTGTTCCTCAGCTCGCTCGTCTACCTGATCTTCGCCACCGGCCTCGGCCTGGTGCTTCCCTCCGGCGTCCTGGGAGGCGGTTTCTGATGGAGCAGCTCGATCTGCTGATGCAGGGCTTCGCCGGCGCCCTGACCCCGATGAACCTGCTGTGGGTCGTCGTCGGCTGCCTGCTCGGCACCGCCGTCGGCGTGCTGCCGGGAATGGGCTCCTCGATGGCGGTGGCGCTGCTGCTGCCGATGACCTTCGCCCTGGATCCCACCGCCGCGTTCATCCTGTTCGCCGGGGTCTACTTCGGCGGTCTCTTCGGGGACTCGACGATGGCGATCCTGCTGAACACCCCGGGGCAGGCCTCCGCGATCGCCTCGACCTTCGAGGGTCATCGGATGGCGAACGACGGGCGCGCCCCGCAGGCCCTGGCCACAGCTGCCATCGGCGCGTTCATCGGCGGCATGGTGGCCTCGATCCTGGTCGTCTTCCTCTCCCCGGCGCTGGTGGCGCTGTCGGCCAGCTTCGGGCCCGCGGAGTTCTTCGCCCTGGCCCTGTTCGCCTTCGTCGCCACCTCCTCGGTGGTCGCCGACAACGTGCTCAAGGGGCTGGCCGCGCTGGTCCTGGGCATCGGGATCACCCTGGTCGGGATCGACGGGGTCTCGGGGATGGAGCGGTTCACCGGGGGAGCGCCGCAGCTCTTCGACGGCATCTCGCTGGTCACCGTCACCGTCGGCATCCTCGCCCTCGGCGAGGTCTTCTCCGTGGCCTCCCGCGTCCGGCGCGACCGGGAGGACCTGCAGATCCGCGCCGCCGGCCGGCCGTTCCTCAGCCGCCACGAGCTCGCCGAGGCCGCGCCGGCCTGGGGCCGTGGCACCCTCATCGGTCTGCCGTTCGGCGTGGTCCCCGCCGGCGGCGCCGAGGTGCCCACCTTCCTGGCCTACGAGGCGGAGCGCAGGCTGGACCGCCGGCGTCGGGTGCCCATGTTCGGCAAGGGAGCGATCCGCGGCCTGGCCGCCCCCGAGGCGGCGGGCAACGCCACCACCGGCATGGCGATGGGTGCGCTGCTGGCACTGGGCCTGCCCGTCTCGGCTACCGCGGCGATCATGCTGGCGGCGTTCCGCCAGTACGGGCTCCAGCCCGGCCCGCTGCTGTTCGATCGCAGCCCCGAGCTGGTCTGGGCTCTGCTGGCCAGCTTCTTCCTGGCGATGGTGGTGCTGCTGATCATCAACCTGCCCTTCGCCCAGCTGTGGTCGAAGCTGCTGCTGATCCCCAAGCCCTACCTGTACGGCGGGATCACGCTGTTCTGCGGGCTCGGGATCTACGCGACCTCGGGTGCCGTCTTCGATCTGCTGCTGCTCCTGGCCGTGGGCGTGCTCGGCTTCGTGATGCGCCGCTACGACTACCCGCTGGCACCGCTGATGATCGGCATGGTGCTGGGGCCGCTGGCAGAGAGCTCACTGCGCGATGCGCTGCTCTCGTCCGTCGGCGACCCCAGGGTGCTGGTCTCCAGCCCCATCACCATCGGCATCTACGTCCTGCTGGCCGTGGTCATCGCCCTCTCGGTCCGCACCGCCGTGCGCAGGCGCACACGCCGGGACGTCTGACACGGGCGCTGCCGACCCTCAGAGGTTGACGGTCACCTCGCCCTGTTCACGCAGGTCCTCGGTGATCTGCGGGAGCGCCTCCTGCCGCTGCTTCATGAGCATGTCCTCGGCGACCTTGTCGCGTGCGTCCTCGAAGGGCGGGATCTCCTGCTGCTGGCCGCCGGACTGGGGCTGCTGACCGCCGGACTTCGACTGCTCGACGAGCTGGTCGTACTGCTTCTTCACCTCCTCCTCGCTCGGCTCCTCGATGCCCGCCTCCTGATCGACATAGCCGGTGAGCTGGAAGTTGTCGGATGCGTCGGCTCGCAGATCCTCCTCGGAGATGCCCTGCTGCTCCGCGGCCTTGACGAGCTCGTCGACCGACCCTGCGCCCTGCTGCGCGGCGAACTGCTCGAGCTGGGCGTCGATGTCGTCCTCGGTCGGCGTGATACCGGCATCATCGGCGGCCTGCAGCACGAGACGGTTGTCGATCAACTGAGCGGCGACCTGCTCCTTCAGCTTCGCCTGGTCGAGCGGTTCGCCGCCGCCCTGCTGCTGTTGCTGCATGGAGGCCTGCTGGAACTGGCTCTCGTAGGCCTGGACGAACTCGTCCTTGGTGATCTCCTCACCGTTGACCTCGGCGACGATGTCCGGGACGTCCGAGACGTCGGGCTGAGCCTGCTGGCCGCCTCCGTCGCTGGGAGCCGGCGGCTGGCCGCCCCCGTCGCTGACGGAGGGCTGCTGGCCGCCTCCGTCGCTGGCGCCCGACGGAGCGGCCTGATCTCCGCTGCAGCCCGCCAGGGCCACGACAGCCGCCAGCGAGGCGGCGGCGAGCGTATTGCGGATTGTCGAGGTGCTGAGGACCTTCACTGTGCCTCCTGAAGTTGACGGCCCGGGCGACGCTACAACCCGAAACCTGGCACCGTGTTGCAGGAATACTCAGATAACGGTCAGATAACGCCGCTGGTGAGGCGCGGGGCCGACGCCCTCGACGGGCCTTCCCGGACGCGGCGGGCCGGCGGCCCGAGTGAGCTCGGGCCGCCGGCGACGCCGTGCGCTGGGTCTACGCCAGCTCCTCCGCGGCGTGGACGGCCATCGCATCGCGCACGTAGGGCGCGAGCTCCCGGCCCTCGAGCGTGAAGGTCTTCGCGAATCGAGGATCGGCGACATACATCTCACCGAGCCCCATGAACGCCTCCGCGTCGGGAGCCTTCCCGCCCCAGCCGGCACTGATCCAGGCGTACAGCCGGCGGGTCAGGGCCCGCACCTCCTCGCTGTCCACGGCGACCCCGCGCCGGGCGGCGTCGTCGTAAGCGGCGATCAGGTCGGTCAGCTCCGCCTGGAACGCCTGCTTCCCGGCCTCGTCCAGAGACCTCCACCACGCCTCGGAATCGGCATAGGCCTGCGCACCCCAGCGCTCCTCGACCTCATCCTTGTACTGCGTATGGTCGAATCCCTCGAACATCTTCTCTGCCATGAGTCCTCCTCCTGTCTCGATCATCGAAAGGGTCGCTCGCACCGACGCGACGGCCTGTGCCAGGCGCTCCCGTTCACGCTCCAGCTGCCGCACGTGCTCACGCAGCGCGTCGGCCACGTCCACCTGCTTCTCGAGCACGCGGCCGATCTCCGCCAGGGGGAGGCCGAGCTCGCGCAGCACCAGGATCCGCTGCAGGCGCAGCAGTCCGTCCCGGTCGTAGAACCGCTGGCCGCCGTGCCCGGTGCGGGAGGGCGTCAAGAGCCCCACCTGCTGGTAATGGCGCAGGGTGCGGCTGGTCGTGCCGGAGCGGCGGACGACGTCCTGCATCGACCATTCCTGCTCTGTGTTGCCGGCCATGTCCGGTTCCTCCTCTCTCTCCACCGTGGTGCATGGACCACAGTGACGCTTGACGTCGCGTCAAGCGCAAGGGGTATTCCGAACCGGGCCCCGAACCGTAGGGTGGCGAGCCATGGAGATGACGATGCCCGGGGACTGCGGCAACTCACCGCGCATGGCGATCGTGGCCGACGTCGCCGCGGCCTGGGCTTCGGGCGATCATGACGCCATACGCGAGTGGCTCACGGACGATGCCCGCTGGGTCCGCGTCGGCGCCGACGGACCCGATGCCTCCCACGGCGGACCCGCGATCGTGCCGCCTCCCTTCGAGGCCGAGCGCGGCGAGATCCTCACCGTCGTCAACCACGGCCGAGGGGCCGCGTGCGACGGCTACCTGATCCGCGGTGAGGATCGCGCGGACTTCTGCCACGTCTTCCGCTTCGCCGGCGCCGCCAGGACGGCCCGCATCCGAGAGATCCGCACCTACCTGCAGACCTGAGTCACCACGGGATCTGCTCCGCGGACTCCAGCACCGTCGGCTCCAGCTTCTCCGCGCGGGCCCCGTCGGCCCCTGCAGCCGCCGGAGCGAAGGCCAGTCCGGTGCGCGAGGTCAGCTCCCGGAGATCAACCAGGTAGGTCGAGAAGGCGGAGAGGTCCAGGCGCTCCAGCCCACCGAGATCCTGCGTCAGCAGGAAGGCCTGCACGCGCAGCTCGTCGTCGACCATGTAGTAGACGGCCTTGAAGAACTCCTGGGGCAGGCGCACGCCGCGGTACTCCCGGTCCTGCTCGCCGAAGACCGGGCCGCCGACCACGCTGACCCGCAGATCCTGCACCTCGACCTGGTCGAACAGGGAGTTCTCCACCTCGCCCCAGACACCGCCGCGACCGGACTGGTTGAACCGCGCCATCTGCGGGGCGATGTTGGTGAAGCAGAAGGAGTCCTCGTTGGCGCGCCGGGCCTCGGTCCGCTCACCCCAGGTGAGATCGGCGCGGCGGGCGATGTGCCCCCGATCGAGGTCGTTGCCGCGGTACAGGTCCTCGCCGGCTTGGGCGTCCTCCGGGAGCCGGTCATCGAGGCGGAAGTCGATCCCGTCCCGGCTGATCCGCTGCAGGCGTGCGCCGTCGATGTTCCAGGCGACGACCCGCGCGAAGCGTCGGGAGGCCGACTGGACCAGCGAGAAATGCGTGTACGGCACCACGGGTGATCCGTCGACGCAGGCCGCATCCTCGCGATGCTCCGCCGCCAGCTCCGGGAACGGCACCGGCTCGGCGAGGAAGTCGGGATCGTAGCCGCGGGCGCTCGCCCGGGAGGCCGCCTCGGCCTGCGCGGTGGCGGGGGAGAGGGAGAATCCCAGTGCCGTGCGGACGGACGAGGCATAGCAGGCCAGGGCACGTTCCTGCCCGTCGGCCGAATCCGCGCCCGCGAAGTGCAGCCCGCCGAGGACCGACGAGGTGTGGCCGTTGCCTGCCTTCAGCATCCACGCCGCCCCGGAGTCCCCGCCGTCGCTGAGCGCCGTCTGCTGGCCGGTGCGCCGTGGATCCGGCTCGATCTCGAAGCCGCCGATGCTGTGCTCACCGGCGCCGTCGCCGTAGTCGAGGGCGACCATCGTGTGGATGCGCGAGACGACCCCGTGGCTGACGCCCGTGGTGCGGCCGGACTTCACCACGCGATCGCCGAGCTCGGGATCGCCGATCTCCTCGGGCACCACGTCGAGTTCCAGGATCGAGGGATCGCTGCTGCGCTGGTCGAGCGAGGCAAGGGCTGCGTCGCCAGCCGCCCCGAGATGGGACCGCAGCAGGCGGCCGAAGACGTTGCGCGGATCACCGGAATTGTCGTCATGGGTGCCGGGCTGGAGCACCTCGTCCCCGATCGTCCCCTCGGGACCGTGCAGCACGTGCCAGTTCGAGAGGACCACCGGCGCACCGGTCCTCCGGTCGTGGACGATGGCGCCCGCGGTGCCCGCCGAGACCGTCGGGTGCGAGATGCTGACGCCGGGACGCAACGGGTCCATGCGTCCCTTGCGGTCCTCGTCGAAGGCCTCGGGCACCACCTGGTACGAGGGGACGTAGACCCGTTCGATCACGTCGGTCGGCACCTCGACGGACTCGATGTCGACGGCCTCGGGCAGAGCTCGGGTGGGGGCCATCTCCACTTCGGCCGGCGCCAGCTTCGCCCGCACGGTGAACTGGATGCATACCTCGCCGGTGCGCTCGCCCTCGACCTCCTTGGTGCCGATGCCGAGGGAGGTGACGTTGCCGTCCTCGAGATAGAGTCGGCCCCAGCGGCGGATCCAGGTCCGCATCTGCTCGATGGTCGCTCCGGGTCCCTGTGCGCTCGCGCTCATGGCTCCAGTCTGGGAGGCGGGGGTGACGCGCGGGCGACGGGGGCGTGAAGGATCGGTCCGTCACGGGCGCATGACGGCTCCGCGAACGGCGTCGTACAGCAGTGCGCGCCGGGCAGCATGGACATCGTCGGGTTCGTCGGTCGTCGCGGCGTAGACGTTGCTGACCGGGGACCATGCCATCGACATGCCGATGACCAGTGCCATCACGTCGAACGGGTCCCCGTCGCGGACGGAGCCGTCGTTCTGCCCCTGGGCGATGTGGGCCAGTTTGCGGTCGTCGAGGCGCTCGGCATCCTCGACGAGGTGGCCATCGGGCCGGCGCTCCAGACGAGCCCAGGTGGCCAGACGGATCAGGTCCGGCCGGCGCAGATACTCGTCGTAGAGGCGGACCGCCCAGTTCGCGAGGTCCGAGTCCTCGAGCGGGACGGCGTCCATGATGTGCGTCAACGAGTCGCGGAAGATCGCGTCGAAGAGTGCGTCCTTGTTCCCGAAGTAGCCGTAGAGCTGTGCCTTGTTCGTGCGTGCGGTCTCGACGATGCGCTCGATGCGGGCACCGGCGATGCCGTACCGGGCGAACTCCTGGGTCGCGGCCTCCACGATGCGCTCGCGAGTGGCGGCGCCGCGCGGCGTCAGATGCTTCGTCGTCATAACGACAGCCTAGCAACAGACCAGTCGGTTTACTTTGTCACGCTGTGGACGTACGCTGCGGCAGACCGAACAGTCTGTTTGCAACTGAGGAGAGAAGCATGAGAACCACCGACGGATGGGCCGCCGACGGGGCCGGCAGACTGCGACGCACGACCCTGGAACGGCGCGACCTGCGACCAGGAGATATCGCAGTCCGGGTCGACTACTGCGGGGTGTGCCACACAGACCTTCACGCCGTCCACGCCCATGGTCACGCCGAGGAGCAGCTGGTCCCGGGCCACGAGTTCACCGGAGTGGTCACGGCCGTCGGCCCGCAGGTGATGGATCGTGCCGTCGGCGAGGCGGTCGCGGTCGGCAACATCGTCGACGCCTGCCTCGAGTGCGACATGTGCACAGCAGGTCAGGAGAACTTCTGCCGAGAGTTCCCGACGCTCACCTACGGCGGCCGAGAGCGCGGGGACGGCGCGATGACCCTGGGCGCCTATTCGCGCGAGTACGTGCTCCGCGAGGACTTCGCGTACCCCCTGCCCGAGGGGCTGGACCCCGCGGCGGCTGCCCCACTGCTGTGCGCAGGGATCACCGTCTGGGAGCCGATGCGCGCCCTCGAGGTCGGCCCGGGGTTCCGTGTCGCAGTGGTCGGCCTGGGCGGGCTGGGTCACCTGGCAGTGCGCCTCGCCCGCGCACTGGGCGCCGACGTGAGCGTCATCAGCCGCACGGCAGCGAAGACGGAGGACGCCCGGCGCCTGGGCGCCGTCGACGTGGTGATCTCGTCGGATGAGGCCGCAATGGCGGAGGCGCGCTCGCGGTTCGACGTCCTCATCGACACCGTGGCTGTGGCGCACGAACTCTCGCCCTACCTCGCGCTGCTCGCCCTGGACGGAACACTCGTTCACGTCGGCTACCTCGGGCCCCTCACCGTGGAGACCACCGAGCTGCTCATCGGACGCAAGCGCATCACCTCGGCGGGCAGCGGTGGCCGGCGCGAGACGGCGGCGATGCTGAAGTTCTGCACCGAGCACGGAGTCGTCGCCGACATCGAGCTTCTGCCCTCAGTGCGGGTGAACGAGGCGTTGGAACGGCTCGAACAGGGTGACGTGCGCTATCGCTTCGTCCTGGACCTCTCGGACCTCGACGGGGAATGACGGGGATCCCGTTTGCTGGCTGTTCGTCCGCAACAGGGCCACCGGGCATGGCCCGGACGAGGACGACGAACGGCCGGGCCGTCCCTGAAGACGACCCGGCCGGTCGGATACGCGGTGAACTCGCGTCAGCGGCGTCGTGCCGCAGAAGGATCAGTAGAGGTTGAGGAAGGTCTGCAGGACCTCCGCGGTGTCCTCATCGATCTCGTCGGAACCGTTCTGGGCGGCACCGATCTCGTGCTGCAGGCCGGCCACGGTGTCCTCACCGATCACGCCGTCCTGCTCGGTGTTGGCCCACGCCTGGAGCGCGAGGGTGGTCTCCTCGTCCATCTCACCGGTCTGCTCGACGCCCAGCCAATCCTGGAGCGCGGTGATGGTCTTGGGGCCGACCTTGCCGTCGACCTCGAGGGTGCCGGCGACGGAGAGGTCACCGGTCGCCTTGGAGCCCGGCTCGCCGGCGGACTTCTCCGGTTGCTCAGCCTGCTCCGGCTTCTCGGACTCCTGAGCCTGCTCGGACTGCTGCTCCTCGGACTCGGACTGCTCGGACTCATCCTGCTTCTGCTGGGAATCCTCCTCGTCCTTGCGCTCGCTGCGGTCCTCGTCGCGGCTGCTGCTGTCGTCCTCGCGGGACTCCCGCTGCTCCTGCTCGCCGGACTGCTGCTCCTGGGAGTCCTGCTCCTGCTCCTGCGACTCCTGCTGCTGGGAGTCCTCCTGCTGGGAGCTCTCCTCCTCGCCCTCGTCGTCGG
Source organism: Brachybacterium sp. SYSU DS0246 (assembly GCF_059391765.1). NCBI lineage: Bacteria > Bacillati > Actinomycetota > Actinomycetes > Micrococcales > Dermabacteraceae > Brachybacterium > Brachybacterium sp. SYSU DS0246. Next base: position 44,756 of record NZ_JBZXYT010000010.1, read on the forward strand.
ACGCAGCGGGAGCACCGCCGGTCTCGGCGCCGCCGCTGAGGTGCACGCCGCAATTCGGCCATGCGCCGGCACCCTGGCCCGCGAGGACCTTCTCGCCGATGGCGATCTGCTCGCTCTTGGAGGCCTGATCGGCGCTGGGGGCGTACTGCGTGCCGCCGTAGCCTTCCCAGGTCTGCTGGCTGAACTGCAGGCCGCCGTAGTAACCGTTACCGGTGTTGATGGACCAGTCGCCGCCGGACTCGCACTGCGCGACGTCGTCCCAGCCGCCCGCGGCGTTCGCTGCGCTGCCGCCGGCCAGCATGCCGGTGGCGACGACTGCGCCACCGGCGAGGGTGACGGCGGTACGGGTCAGGCCACGGCGCAGGGCCGGGGTCCTCATGGCATGCGTGTTGTGCTTCGGCATGAACACGTCCTTTCGGATGTCTCGCGTATCTCGCGTATCTCGAACGTCGGCCACGGTAGGGCCCGCACTCCCCCTGAAGGCAAGAGAGATGGGGGAGGGGTGACGGCTTTTTTACTCTTGCGTTTCAGGACTATGACATTCGGCGACGGCGATGCCGGTGCTGTGACCTGCATGAATGGAGATGCCCTCACGTGTTCGCGCACGTCATGTGATGTAGGCGCCCTTTGTTCCTCAGATCACGGGGCTATAACAACGATAGTGACGTGCGCCTCCAGGAGGCTTAGTGAAGGTGGTGTGTGCGGCCGGTTCCGATGGCGAACCGTCGCATTTCCGACGCACCGGACCGCGGCGGTGCGGCCAGCTCGCCGCCACGGAGTGGCAGGGCGCAGGCGGTCGGGCTCCGGGTCGGGTGGATCGCGCGGCGGGAACGGTCAGCGGGCGGTGTCGATCAAAGCCCCGACCGGCCCGGTGGCACCACGTCACGCGAAGGGGACGGGATCAGACCGGCGTCGCGGCACCTCATCACCCGGGGACGTCGACGGGCCCCGCCGCTATGCGACGGGGCCCGGGTCGACGTTCCTCCCGTAGGAGATCAAGCGCGGAGGTCAGCGCTCCTCGGGGCCGTCGTTCTCCTCACGAGAGGCCGAGTCTCGGGACTGATCCGCCGGAGCGGAGCCTGCCCGGGGATCCTCGACGAGGATGTTCCCGTCGGCGTCCTTGCGGACCTTGCCGTCGGGCCCGATGGTCGACAGCCCTTCGGGGTGCTCGTCGCTGCGCGTGCCGCCCTGACGATCGCTCCAGCGCTTCTGGGCCATCGCGTGGGCATCGTCCAGCAGCTCGCTGAGGGACTTCTCCTCGTGCACCAGGTCCTGGTACTTCTCCGGCAGGTTCTTCAGCTTCTCCTCGTTCTCCATCAGGCGGCGGTACACGCGCTCCCGCTCCTGCTCGAAGGACGTGTACGTCATCGACACGTACGCTTCGGCGTCGCGGCGGGCGCTGGAGACGGTGTTCTGTGCGCGTCCGCGCCGCGAGACCAGCGAGGCGATGACCGTGAGGGTCAGGACGGTGATGATCACCCCGAGGGAGAGCGAGGTCGTGACCTCGGGAACCGGGACCGGCTCGCCGTGGTTGATGATGCCGAGCTCGTTCTCATGCAGCGCGTGGAGGATGAGCTTGACGCCGATGAAGCCCAGGATCGCCGCCAGGCCGTAGGAGAGGTAGACCAGGCGATCCAGCAGGCCGTCGAGCAGGAAGTACAGCTGCCGCAGGCCCAGCAGCGAGAACACGGTCGCGGTGAAGACGATGAAGGTGTTCTGAGTCAGCCCGAAGATCGCCGGGATCGAGTCGAGCGCGAACAGCACGTCGGTGCCGCCCACGGCCACCATGACCAGCAGCATCGGGGTCATCACGCGCTTGCCGTCCACCTGCGTGGTCAGGCGGTCGCCGTCGTAGACGTCGGTGGTCGGCAGCACGCGCTTGGCGAGGCGGACGACGAAGTTGTTGGCGTCGTCCTTGTCCTCGTCCTCCGGCTTGAGCATGTTGCCCGCGGTCAGCAGGAGGATCAGGCCGAAGAAGTAGAACGCCCAGGCGAAGTGCTCGATGATCGCGGCGCCGCCGGCGATCAGGCCGGTGCGGGCGATGATCGCGAAGGTGATGCCGAACAGCAGCACTTTCTGCTGGTCCTCGCGCGGCACGCGGAAGCTGCTCATGATCACGAGGAACACGAAGAGGTTGTCGACCGAGAGCGCCTTCTCGGTGATGTAGCCGGCGAAGTACTCGCCGCCTGCCTGTCCGCCGCCGAACAGCAGTACGAGCAGGCCGAAGACGACGGCGATCGCGATGTAGATCGACGACCAGACCGCGGCCTCGCGGAGCGTGGGGATGTGCGCCTTGCGCACGTGGAAGATGTAGTCGAAGGCCAACAGGCCCACGATCACGGCGATCGTGAGGGCCCAGATGAGTGGGGAGACAGTCATGGTCCTGCTTTCCGGGTCGCTGTATGGACCCGGGTCTCTCCACCCGCCGATTCCTGTCGGCGGGCCGTTGCGCCCGGAGAACCCTCGTCAGTTCTCGTGATGACGTGCGCAGCGTGGCGGATACTCCCCCGTTGCCGACACGGAGTCTACACAGGAGCCCTGAACGCCCGCGAGAACGCTGAGAGCAAGGGCACCTCAGAGCAGGTCGTCAGGCCCGGTGTCCCGGTGGGCGTGGAGGAACTCGTCGACCACGGCCGCCCCGAGATCCTCGGGGTCCGGGGCGACGACGGTGCCGCCGACGCGTCGGGCCATCGCCGCCAGGAACCTGGTGAGGCCAGGGTCGTCCCCGAGCCGGAAGAAGGTGGTCGAGGCCCCGGCCCGGCCGAGTCGGTCCAGCTCCGCCACGGTGGCGGTGATCGTCTCGGCCTCGGGCGGGTAGGAGAACCAGGACTCGCCGCCGGGAAGCAGCTGCGCGGTGGGCTCGCCGTCGGTCACCACCAGCAGCACGGGCTGCATGCCGGGGTGCTTGCGGAAGAACTGTCCGGCGAGCATCAGCCCGTGGTGGAGGTTGGTGCCCTGCTCGTGCACCGCCTCGAGCGCCAGCAGCTCGCCGATCTCGCGGGTGCGCGCGTAGCGGCCGAAGGAGACCAGCTGCAGCGCATCGCCCCGGAATCGGGTGCTGATCAGGTGGTGCAGCGCCAGGGCGGTGCGCTTCATCGGCACCCAGCGGCCCTCCATCGCCATCGAGAACGAGGTGTCCACGAGCAGTGCGACGGCCGCCCGGCTGCGGGCCTCGGTCTCCCGCACCTCGATGTCCTCCACCTGCAGGTGCACCCCGGCACCGGGGTCGCCGCCCTCGCCGGCGGTGCGGGTGATCGCATTGGTCAGGGAGCGGCCGACGTCCCACGGCTCGGCATCGCCGAACTGCCACGGGCGCGTGGCGCCGGTCTGCTCGCCGGCCGCGCCGGCCTGGCGGGTCTCGCGGGCCCCGGTGCGGGAGGAGAGTCTGCTCGCGGTGTCGCGCAGCAGGGACGCGCCCAGCTTCCGCGTCGCGGCGGGGGAGAGCCGCAGAGTCCCGTCGGCGGAGCGACTGAGGTACCCGGAATCCCGCATGGCCTGTTCGAGCTCCTGCAGCGTGCGGGCCGAGACCGCGGCGTCCTGACCCAGGTGCCGGGTCAGGGCTTCGATGTCGAGATCCGACAGACTCGAGCCCGCATAGGACTGCGAGAGCTGTTCGGCGAGATTGTCGAGATCGGCGAGGTCCTGCATCACGCCCGCACCCTCGCCGAGACCGAGCCCCTCCTCCCCGTCGAAGGACTCCGAACCGGTCCAGTCCTCACCCGGGCGCAGCGCCTGCAGAGCCCCGTCCATGCGGGCCAGCTGCGCCATCAGCTCCGGTGACCCGAAGGCCTGGCCGGACAGCGCCATCAGTTCCTCGCGCTGCTCGGGCGTCATCGAGCGGAGCATCCGCGCGGCGGCGGCCGAGCGCTGGGCCAGCACGTCGATCAGCTCGTCGATGTCCTGGGGGTCCTCGGGGAAGGCATCCCCGTGCTTGGCCATGAACTCGTCGAAATCCTGGGAGGTGTCCTCGCCGCGAGCGTGCTTCTCCAACAGGTCGCCGAGGTCCCGGAGCATCTCGGTGATGGCCGCGCGGTCCTCGTCGGTCGCTCCTTCGAGGGCCTGCTTCATCCCGGCGAAGCGCTGGTCGAGCATCTCCCGGCCCAGCAGCTCCTGGATCTGCTGATAGGTCTCCCGGCCCTCGGTGGAGGCCCAGTCGTAGCCGGCGAGCTCGGTGACCGCGGCCGACGTGGAGGCCGGCAGGTTATCGATCGTCATCTCCCGCAGCGTGCGGTCGGTGGGATCCATCTCGGTGTCTCGGGCCAGCTGCCCGCGCTCGGCGAGGACCGCCTTGTCCAGCAGCATCTTGACCTCCTGCAACGTGCCGTCGAGGCGGTGCCGGCTCAGCAGATCGCGCCGCCGCTGCTGGACGCGGCCGGCGAGCTCGTCGAGTCCCTCACGGCTGCGGCCGCCGCGGCGCAGGAACTCCCGCAGGGCGTTCTCGGGCGAATAGCCGTCCATGACCCCCTCGGAGACGGCATCGAGGGCCTCGGCGAGGTCGACGGGGGGCGCGAGCGGATCGGGGCCTCCGGTGAACCGCCCGTAGCGGGCGCGGCGCTGGGGTCGGGGCATCGCGTCATCCTCCTTCTCGGCCGAGGAGCACTCAGCCGTAGACCGTCTCCCCGGCCCCGCTCTCCTTGGAGAGGCGGCGGACCAGGAACAGGCCCTCCAGGGCCAGCTCGATCGCCCCGGCCCGCTCACCGGGACTGTGCGCGCCGAGCCGTTCGGCGATCTCGTCGTACACCTCCGGGGCGGACAGCTCGGGCAGGGACTCGAGGAATTCCGTGGCCGTCACCTTGTCGCCGGTGGTGACGGTCTGGGACCCGTCGAAGGCCTCCACCAGCGGGCCCAGGTCGAGGTTGCGGAAGTGCTCGCGGACGGTCTCGGCGGTGGCGGTGCGCAGCAGGTGCTCGAGGATCTCGAGTTCGCGCCCCTCCTCGCCGGATTCGAACTCGACCTTGCCGCCGAGAACGTCGATCGCCGTCTCCAGGTCGACGGGCCGGGCCACGGCCTCGTCATCGCGCACCGTCGCGCGGTGCAGGGCGGCCGCGGCGACGGTCTCCGCGGCGGCGATGGCGAAGCGGGCCGAGACCCCGGAGGCCTGGTTCACGGCCGCGGAGTCACGCAGGTTGCGGGTGAAGCGGGCGAGGATCTCCAGCAGCACGTCGGGCACCGCGGCGGCGAGCTCGGCCTCCTGGCGGGTCACGGCGATCTCGTCGGCGATCTCGAGCGGGTAGTGGGTGCGGATCTCGGCGCCGAATCGGTCCTTCAGCGGGGTGATGATCCGCCCGCGGTTGGTGTAGTCCTCCGGGTTCGCCGAGGCGGCGACCATCACGTCCAGCGGGAGCCGCAGCACGTAGCCGCGCACCTGCACGTCGCGCTCCTCCATGACGTTCAGCAGCGCGACCTGGATGCGTTCGGCCAGGTCGGGCAGCTCGTTCAGTGCCACGATGCCGCGATTGGCGCGGGGGACCAGCCCGTAGTGGATGGTCTCGGGGTCACCCAGCCGGCGGCCCTCCGCGACCCGCATCGGGTCGACGTCACCGATCATGTCGGCCACCGAGGTGTCGGGCGTGGAGAGCTTCTCGACGTACCGCTCGCTGCGGTGCAGCCAGACGATCGGCAGGGTCTCGCCCTCGGCCGAGAGGCGTTCACGGGTCGCGTCGGTGATCGGGTCGAAGGGGTCCTCGTGCAGCTCGGAGCCGCCGACGGCGGGGACCCATTCGTCGAGCAGGCCCGCGAGGGTGCGCAGGAGGCGGGTCTTGCCCTGCCCGCGCTCACCGAGCAGGACCACGTCGTGGCCGGCAATGATGGCACGCTCGAGCTGCGGGATGACGGTCTGCTCGAAGCCGTGCATGCCGGGCCAGGGGGAGCGGCCCTCGGCCAGGGCGGCCAGCAGGTTCTCGCGCATCTCCTCGCGCAGGGTGCGGTGGGTGTATCCGGCGGCGCGCAGCTCGCCGAGGGTGGTGATCTCAGGCTTCTGGCTCACACCCACACGGTAGACCTCTCTGTCCTTCGTGTGGGAGGCGTGCCTACTCTGTGATCGATGAGCGAGCACACGGGCACCCTGATCCTGCTGGTGCGTCACGGGACCACCTCGACCACCGGCACCCTGCTGCCCGGGCGGGCGAGCGGCCTGCACCTGGCCGACTCCGGCCGCGCCCAGGCCGAGCAGGTGGCCGAGCGGCTTCTCGAACGCCACGCGCATCGCCCGCTGAGCGCCCTGCTGACCTCGCCGTTGGAGCGGGCAGTGGAGACGGCGACGCCCACGGCCGAGCGCACCGGGCTCACTCTGAGGCACGAGGAGCTGCTGCTGGAGTGCGACGTCGGGGAGTGGACCGGGCAGAAGCTCGCCGACCTCTCACGGCTGCCCGAATGGCGCACCGTGCAGTCCGCGCCCTCGCAGTTCACCTTTCCCGGCGGGGAGAGCTTCGCCGACATGCAGAACCGGATGGTCTCGCTCGTCGAGCGCCTGCGCACCGAGCACCCCGGCGGCACCGTGGTGTGCTTCTCCCACGCCGATCCCATCCGCAGTCTGCTCGCCCACGCCCTCGCCGGCGGTCTGGATGCGATGCAGAGGCTCTCGGTCTCCCCGGCCTCCGTCTCGGCCATCGAGTATCCGGAGCACGGGGACCCGGTGGTGCTGCTGACCAACTCCGGAACTCGTTCCCTGGCCGATCTCACCGCGCAGTGAACGAGCTCCACGCCCTCGAGACGGAGCCGATCGAACTGCTCGGCGGGATCGTCGGCTCGAGCAACGAGACGTTCCTGGTGCGGCTGGGCGAAGCCTGCGCTGACGTGCACGCCGTGTACAAGCCCGAGCTGGGCGAGCGGCCCCTGCACGACTTCCCACCCGGCCTGTATCGGCGGGAGCGGGCCGCCTACCTGCTCTCGCAGCATCTGGGCTGGGGCCTGGTGCCGCCGACGGTCATCCGCGAGGACGGACCCTTCGGGGTCGGCTCCTACCAGCTGTTCCGCCACCACGACCCGGACGAGCACTACTTCACGCTGTACACGCGCAGCACGGGGCACGTTCTGCCCGTCGTGCTCGAGGGATTCGGCGACCCCTTCGGGCTCGGTCTGCTGGAGGCCTCGGCCGACGGGGCGGGCGAGGACGTCCAGGAGCAGCTGCGGCGACTGGCCGTCTTCGACATCCTCGCCAACAACGCGGACCGCAAGGCGGGTCACGTGCTGCGTGGGACCGACGGGCGGGTGTGGGCGATCGACCACGGGCTGTGCTTCTCCGAGGATCTCAAGCTGCGCACCGTGATCTGGGACTTCGCCGGGGAGGCGTTGGAGGACGAGACTCTGGAGTCGTTGTGGGATGTCGTCGACGAGGTGCCCGCAGAGGTCGCGGACCTGCTCGAGCCCGCGGAGGTGCGAGCGCTGCAGGGACGCGCCCGCTGGCTCACCGCGGTCGGCGAGCTGCCCGGGGACCCGACGGGGATGCGATTCCCCTGGCCGCTGATCTGAGAGGAGCGAAGGATGGCACGGGAGCACGAGAAGACCGTCGCCGAGCTGCTGGAGACGTATGGGACCACCTATGCCAAGCAGGCGGGCATCACGCTGCGGGATACGCCCTCGCCGCTGTACCGGCTGCTGGTGCTGTCCACGCTGCTGTCGACCCGGATCAGCGCCGACATCGCGGTGGACGCCGCGATCGAGCTCTCCCGCGCCGGGTATCGCACGCCGCAGCGGATGCGTGAGGCGAGCTGGCAGCAGCGGGTCGACGCGCTCGGTCGTGGGCACTACCGCCGGTATGACGAGTCCACCGCGACGCGGCTCGGGGACGGTGCCGAGCTGCTGCTCGAGGAGTACCGCGGTGACCTGCGCCGGCTCCGCGAGCAGGCCGAGGATCGTGAGGGCGTCCTGGATCTCCTGCAGGCCTTTCCGGGCATCGGGCCGACGGGCGCCGCGATCTTCGTCCGCGAGGTGCAGGGCATCTGGCCGGAGCTGGGCCCGTTCCTCGATGCCAAGGCCCTGGACGGGGCCCGGCGCGCCGGGCTGCCCGAGGACGTCGCGGCACTGGACGCCCTCATCGACCCCGGCGACCGGCCCCGGCTGGCTGCGGCCCTGGTGCGGGTCGCGCTGGAGGGGTAGGACTCACTCGCGGTCCTCGACCGCGTCCTCCAGCTCGTCCTTGTCCATCTTCGAGCGGCCCTCGACGCCCTGGCGCTTGGCGTCCTCGTACAGCTGCTCCTTGGTACGGCCCTGGGGGCCCTGGCCGGACCGCTCGCCGCCGCGCTCGGACGGGGACTTGTCCTCGGTGGAGGTCTTCGAGGCCTCGTCGGCCTCGCCTTCCTGGGCCCGCGTCTTGTTGACCGTGCGGGCGGCGATCTCCTCCGCCGTGTCCTCCGAGCGGCCCTGGTCCTTCACGCTGTCCTTGACGTGCTCGTACTGCCGTTCGCGCTTCTCGCTCCATGCCTCGGGCATGATCGGCTCCTTCCCTCAGGAAAACTCGTCCATCCCCATACTGGAAGTCCTCGCCCCGAGCGTCGAGCGCCCGGACCAAGCGGTTCTCAGCTGCGCAGCTGCTCCTCCTCCTCGGCCCGCGGCGAGGGCTCCTCGCGCTCGGGCTCGACCGCGTCCTCGCGCTGGGTGTCTCCGCTCATGCTGCCGATCCGGTTCGACGGGGTGGCCTCGTCGCGCCAGCGCAGCAGGGCGCCGACGCCTTCCGGGATCCCGTCGAACTCCGCCTCCAGCGCGGAGACGGAGGCGTCGGTGAGGATGGCCCGGCGCAGCAGACTCTCGATGCCGGCCGGCTCGGTGCCGGAGACGAAGATGAGCTCCTCGACCTGACCGCGGTCCAGGGCCTGGCCCACCTCGCGCGCACCGCCGACGGAGGCGCCGTCGCGGGCCTGGCTCTCGTGGAACCGCTCCGAGAGCGCGCGCTGGCGTTCGTCGATGAACTCCCGGGTGGTGCGGGCGACGACCTCGCGGAACGAGTCGCGCTCCAGCGCCACGCCGCGGGTGCCGCCGGAGACATCCTGCAGCCGCTCCCGGACCTCACGGCCCACGGCGTCCTTGCACAGGCTCATCGCGCGCACGTCGCCGCTGAGCAGCACCATGTCGGGGTCGTGCTCGCGCACGATCCGGTCGACCTTCTCGGCGACCGCGTCGGCATTGCGCTCCCAGGAGTCCTCGACCCGGGCCTCGTAGTTGTTCGCGCGCCAGCCGTGCTGGGTCCCGCCGCCGAGGTTGGCCTTGTGCAGCTCGTCGTGGCCGCCCTCGACCGTGTCGTCCGCGCCCAGCCCGTTGGGCCCCTGTGCGATCGACGGGTTCTCCGGGGCGCGCAGATGCAGATCAGCGCCCGCTCGATCCACGACGATCAGCAGCTGGCTGACGGCGAACGGCGTCAGCTGCAGCAGCGGCAGCAGCTGAGGCGACTCGCCCCTGTGCACCGACTCCTGCAGCGGCGGCACGGGCAGGACGCGGTCGATGAGGATCTCGTCGTCGGTGGCGATGATCGTGCGGCCGTGGCGGCCGCCGATCGGGGACGGGCTGAGCACCGTCTCCTCGATCCGGGTCAGCAGGTCGTCCGGGGCGCCGTCGGCCGCGAGCGAGGAGCGCATCTGCGACCAACGCGTCTCGAGCTCGGCGGCGGAGTGCGGATCCGTCCTGGTGGTGTCGAGGTGGACCGAGGTGAAGGGACCGGACCGTTCGAGTGCCGGCTTGAGCCAGGGCAGTTTCACTGTGACCTCCTGCGTGCTCGACGTGCGGGGACCGAGCTCCCAGCTCGGCCTCGTTGCACCGCGTGGGTCGTCCCACCCTTCCACGCGGTGGGGGCCGCCGCAAGCGGCATCCCGAGGCGGTGGCCGAGTCAGTGCTCGCCGCCGGTCTCCTGACGCAGCAGACCGCCGAGCCAGCGCGCGATGTGCCGGGCCGCCGGCATCTCGAGACCGTTCTCGACGTCCGGGTTGTAGTTGGTGTTGGTGTTGATGTCGTAGGTGACGGTGCGGCCGTCGACCGTCCGCATGTACTCGACGCCGGCGATCTCGATACCGTGCCGCGCCAGCAGGTCCCGGTAGCCGCGGATCAGGGGATCCTCGGCGGTGACCTCGGGGCGGATGCGGAACATCGGCTCCGGCTCGACGCCCGGTTCCGGCACGGCGCACGCCTCGGCGGGGCACAGCTCGAAGCCGCCGCCGGAGGTGTCCACCCGGACCGCGTAGACGAACTCGCCGCCGACGAACTCGGCGCGGGTGATGGCGGGCTCGGCGGCGACCAGGAGCTCCTGCAGCAGGGTGATCCCGTCGGCCGCCTCCTCGAACTCCTCGCCCTCGACGTACGCGGCGAAGGAGGCGTGGTCCTCGAATCGGCGCACGCCCAGGCCCTTGCCGCCCTGGTTGTGCTTGGTGATGAAGGGGGCCTCGATGCTTCCGGCCGCCTCGAGGAGGCCCTCGCGGCCGTGGACGGCCACGGTGCGCGGCACGTCGAAGCCCGCGCTGCGCAGCACGGAGTGCTGGATGACCTTGCTGACCTCGAGGTCGGCGACGTCGCGGCCGCCCACCACGCGCCGGCCCCGGGAGGCGGCCCAGCTGGTGATCGAGCGGGCCGCGTCCTTCGCCAGAGGCGCGCCGCGGGTGTGGGAGGAGGCGCTCAGCCGCGACCAAAACACCCCGCGCGGCGGCTCGGAGTCCAGGTCCAGGGTGCCCTGCCCCAGCGGCCACTCCACCAGCGGCACGCCTTCTGCCTCGAAGGCGCGGCGGAAGGGCGGCATCCACTCGGGGTTGTCGTGCAGCACGTGCACGGCCGGTTCACCGGTGGCGGCGGAGGTGCTCATCATCTTCTCCTCGTCGGCGATGTCTGGGCGCTTCGTCAATGCGCATCGGCGGCCGGATATTCCAGCGCTCGACCGTGATGGCGGCCGATCGGCACCATCAGCGGCAGCCCGGAGACCGGATCGGTGATGACCCGGTTGGTCAGGCCGAAGACCTCCTGCACGCGGTCCTCCGTGAGCACCTCGGCGGGGCGGCCGCACGCGCGCACGGCGCCGGAGGCGAGCATCACCAACTGGTCGCAGTAGCGCGCGGCGAGATTCAGGTCGTGCAGCACCATGACGATGGTGATCCCGCGGGCCCGGTTCAGATCCGTCAGCAGGTCCAGCACCTCGACCTGGTGGCTGACGTCCAGGAACGTGGTGGGCTCGTCCAGCAGCAGCAGATCGGTCTCCTGCGCCAGCGCCATCGCGATCCACACGCGCTGGCGCTGCCCGCCGGAGAGCTCGTCGACCGGCCGGTCGGCGAGGTCCGCGGTGCGGGTCGCGTCCAGGGCGGCGGCGACCGCGTCGTCGTCGGCGCGGCTCCAGCGGGAGAAGACCCCCTGGTGCGGGTGCCGCCCGCGGCCGACGAGATCGGCGACCGTGATCCCCTCGGGCGTGATCGGGGCTTGGGGAAGCAGTCCCAGGAGGCGGGCCAGGTGCTTGGCGGGCATGCGGTGGACCTGCTGGCCGTCCAGCAGCACCCGGCCCGCCCGCGGCGTCAGCAGGCGGGACATCGAGCGCAGCAGCGTCGACTTGCCCGAGGCGTTCGCGCCCACGATCGCGGTGACCTTCCCGGGCAGCACCGAGAGGTCCAGTCCCTCGATGACGGTGCGCTCGCCGTAGCCGAGGGTCAGCTCCTGGACGCGCAGGGTGTGGTCACTGGTCACAGGGTGCTCCCTCGACGGTTCACGCGGATGATGAGAAAGATCAGATACGGGGCCCCGAGCACGCCGGTGACCACGCCGACCGGGTAGCGGGTACCGGTGGCGTACTGGCCCAGCAGATCCGCGACGAGCACCAGCAGTGCGCCCACCAGAGCGGCGGGGACGAGCGGGGAGGAGCCCGGACCGACCAGTCGGGCGGCAATCGGACCGGACAGGAACGCGACGAAGGCGATCGGCCCGCAGGCGGCGGTGGCGAAGGAGATGAGCCCCACGGCGGCGACCACGACGATCAGCCGGGTGCGGCCCACGCGTACGCCGAGGGCCTGGGCGGCGTCGTCCCCGAGCTGGGTGGCGCGCAGATCGCCGGTGCGGGAGAGGAGCACCGGGGCCAGCACCGCGAGCGCGACCAGGACCGGCACCGTCTGCTGCCAGGAGGTGTTGTTCAGGCTGCCGGTGAGCCAGCGCAGCGCCTCCTGCAGGTCCCACTGGCCGGCACCGGTGAGCACCCAGTCGGTCAGGCTCTGGAGCATCGCCGCGACTCCGATGCCCACCAGGATCAGCCGCATCCCGGCCATGCCGCCCCGCGCGGCCAGCAGGTAGATCAGCACGGCGACGCCGAGGCCCGCGAGGATGGCCAGCAGCGAGACCGCGGGGCCGGACAGGCCGAGGACCACGATCCCGAAGGCCGCCGCGGCGCTGGCGCCCGAGGAGATGCCGATGATGTCGGGGCTCGCCAGCGGGTTGCGCAGCATGGTCTGGAAGGTGACGCCGCCGAGACCGAAGCACGCCCCGGCCAGGACCGCGAGCACGGCGCGGGGCAGCCGCAGCCTGCCCACGGTGAAGCTCGCCCCGGGCACCTCCTGGCCGGCGATGACGGCCAGCACCTCGGCGGGGGTGTAGAACGTCCGCCCCACCATCAGCGAGAGGCAGAAGACCAGCAGGATCGCCGTGGCGAGGACGATGATGGTCACGGCGGCGCGGGTGCGGCGCCGGCGCCGGGCCGCGGTGACCCGTGCCAGGGTGCCGGTCGTGGGCGCAGCGGTGCTGCTCGGAGCGTGCGTTCGCGTGCTCAGCGTGGCGCTCATAGGGAGGCCAGCCTCTGGCGTCGGACGATGGCGATGAAGACCGGCGCTCCCAGCAGAGCGGTGACGATGCCGACGTCCAGCTCGGAGGGGCGTGCGACGATGCGACCGAGGACGTCGGCCGCCGTCAGCAGGGCCGCCCCGGCCACCGCGCTGAAGGGCAGCAGCCAGCGGTGGTCCACGCCGATCAGGAGCCGGCACGCGTGAGGGACCACCAGGCCGACGAAGCCGATGGGGCCGGTCACCGCGGTCGCCGCTCCGCACAGCACGACGGCGCCGAGCGCGGCCACCGCCCGGGTCACGGCGACGCGCTCGCCGAGTCCGGCCGCCAGCTCGTCCCCGAGCGCCAGGGTGTTCAGCCCCCGTGCGGACAGGAGGCTGAGTACGAGACCGCCGAGGAGGAACGGGGCGACCTGCTGCAGGGAGGCGTAGGTGCCGCCGCCCACCCCGCCGATCTGCCAGGAGCGCACGCTGTCGCCGATGTCGGAGCGGGGCAGCACGACAGCGCTGATGAAGGAGGTCAGCGCCGCACCGGTGGCCGCCCCGGCGAGGGCGAGCTTCAGCGGGGTGGCTCCGCCCCGGCCGAGCGAGCCGAGCGTGTGGACGAGCACCGCGGTGGCGCCGGCGCCGACGATCGCCACCCAGATGTAGCTCGAGGCGGCGGTGAGGCCGAAGTGGGCGATGCCGATCACCACGGCCAGCGACGCACCGGTGTTGATCCCCAGGATGCCGGGGTCGGCGAGCGGGTTGCGGGTCACGCCCTGCATCACGGCACCGGAGACGCCGAGCGCGGCGCCCGCGGCGATGGCGAGCAGCGTGCGGGGGATGCGCGTGGCGACCGCGGCCGGCCCGAATCCGTCGGTCGATCCGCCGAGAGCCGCGAGGATGTCGGCCGCACCGACCTCGCGCGACCCGATGGTGACCGAGAGCGCCATCAGTGCCGTCAGCACCGCGAGCGTGACCAGCAGCCAGAGAGTGCGCGTGCGCGCCGACCGCCGCAGCGTGGCGGCGGTGCCTGCTGTGGCCGGGGCCGAGCTCGGGGCGGTCGCGGTCACGAGACGGCGCGGTCCAGCTCGGCCAGGTAGTCCTCGAGGATGTAGGAGATCGCCAGCGGGGTGGGGTTCGCCGCGGTGCCCAGCGGGCTGTCGCTGGGCAGGTTCACCACGGCACCGCTCTGGACGGCGGGGATCTGGGAGAGCAGCGGGTCGGCCTCGAGGGCCTCGATCAGGGTCTCGTCGCCGTAGGTCACGATCATGTCGACGTCGTGGAACACGTCGGCCTGCTCGGCGCTGATCGTCGCGGAGAACTCCGTGGCGTCCTCGGAGGCGGCGACCACGCTGGGGGCGATCGCCATCCCGAGATCCTCGAAGAACATCGTGCGGGTGTCGTGGGCCGTGTAGAAGCTGACCTCGGAGAGGTCGGTGGTGTCCACGTGGGTCAGGAACATGGCGTTCTTGCCGGCGATCGCGGGGTGCCCGGCGGCGGCGTCCTCGATCTCGGTCTCCAGCTCGGCGATCAGCGCCTCGCCCTCGGAGGCCATCCCCATCGCGGTGGAATTGACGGTGATCATCTCGCGCCAGGGCGTGCCCCAGGCGATCTCCGGGAACGGCACGGTCGGGGCGATCGCGGTGAGGGTGTCGTAGTCCTCCTGGGTCAGGCCCGAATAGGCCGCGAGGATCACGTCGGGCGCGGTATCGGCGACGCCCTCGAAGTCGATGCCGTCGGACTCGTCGAACAGCTCCGGGGTCTCGGCCCCCAGCTCCTCGAGCTTCTCGGCGACCCAGGGGAGGACCCCGTCCCCGTCGTCGTCACCGAAGTTGGCCGCGGCCATCCCCGCGGGCACCACACCGAGGGCCAGCGGCACCTCGTGGTTGGCCCACGCCACGGTGGTGATGACCTCGGGGGCCGCCGGGATGGCGGTGGTCCCGAAGGCGTGCTCGATCGTGATCTCGCCACCTCCGCCGGCGTCGGAGGAGCCGCCCTCCTCGGCCTGGCCGGAGGAGGAGCAGCCGGCGAGGGCGGCGGCCAGGACGGCGGCGGAACCGGCGAATGCGCGGCGGGACAGACGGGTCATGAGAGGCCTTTCGTCAGTGGCCGCGCGCGGAGGCGGGCGCCGGTCGGGCATGACACGGCCCGGTGAAGAACAGCTAAGGCTTGCCTCATCAAAATACGCAACAGCAGTGTTGCGTGCAACTGGGTGTCACTGGTCGTGCGGATCCTCGAGCGGGACTCCCGCGCGGCGGGCGACGTCCCGCCAGGTCGCCGCCAGCGATTCCACGGTCGCGTGAGCGTTCAGGCCGCTGGGCTGGGGCACCACCCACAGCGCCACCTCCGCCGGCCACCCGGCCAGACCTGCGGTCTCCTGCGGGCCCAGCTGCGCCCGCGGCACCGCGAACGCGGCGCGGAAGGCCGTGATCCCGGCGATGGCCACCAGGGCCGGCCGCAGCTCGGCGGCACGGCGGCCGAGCACCTCACCGGCCTCGCGCAGCTCTGCCCGGCCGAGCTCGTCGGCGCGCGCGGTGGCCCGACCGATCAGGTTCGTGATGCCGATGCCGCGCTCGCGCAGTGCCTGCTCGTCCTCGGCCCTCAGCCCGCGGGAGGCGTCGATCAGGTGCGGGGTGAGACCCGCGCGGTGCAGGGAGGGCCAGAAGCGGTTGCCCGGCCGGGCGAAGGGAGCGTTGACCGCGGCGGTCCACAGCCCCGGGTTGATGCCGACGATCAGCAGCCGCAGCTGCTCGCCGCGCGATGGGTCCGGGAGGACATCGTCCATGGCATCGCCCTCGAGGGCGGCGAAGCGGGCGAGATCCTCGCGGGTGGGCCTGCGGCCGGCCAGGGGAGAGGGGAGGCGCGTGCTCATCCGGGCACTGTACGTCGGCTCGGTATCCTGAGCCGATGGAGCTGCGGATCGCCCCCGGAGACATCACCACGACCGCCGCGGACGCCATCGTCAACGCGGCGAACTCCTCCCTGCTCGGTGGCGGAGGCGTCGACGGCGCCATCCACCGCCGCGGCGGGCCCGAGATCCTCGCCGAGTGCAGACGGCTGCGGGAGGACGAGCTGCCCGACGGCCTGCCCGCCGGTCGGGCGGTCGCCACCACAGCCGGTGACCTGCCGGCCCGCTGGGTGATCCACACGGTCGGCCCGGTGCACGCGACGAACGAGGACCGCTCGGAGACCCTGGCCTCCTGCTACCGCGAATCACTGCGCGTCGCGGCCGCGATCGGCGCTCGCAGCGTCGCCTTCCCCACCATCTCCGCCGGCGTCTACGGCTGGCCGCTCCCGGATGCGGCCCGGATCGCCGTCGAGACGGTCCGGTCGATGGACGACGAGGTCGGCGCCGACATCGCCGAGGTGCTGTTCGTGCCCTACGGCGAGGCGGCCGAGGCGGCGTTCCGCGGCGTACTGTGACCTCCATGCGCCGCCCCGAAGCAGCTCGGCTGACCGTGATCGCCGGCCCCATGTTCGCCGGCAAGACGGAGGAGCTGCTGCGACGCGTCCACCGCTCGCGGCTCGCCGGCCTGCGCGTCGACGTCATCGGCCATCGCCTGGACGACCGTGCCGGGCCCGGTCGCCTGAGCACCCACATCGGGCGCTCCACACCGGCCAGGATGCTCGGCGAGGCCCGCGACGTGCTGGAGGTCCTCGACGGGGAGCGTCCGGACAAGCTCGCGATCGACGAGGCGCAGTTCTTCGGCCCCTCGATCGTGCCGGTGATCGAGCAGCTGCTGGAGGCCGGCATCGACGTGGAGGTCGCCGGGCTCTGCGTCACCTACGACGGGGAGCCGTTCGACCCGGTCCCCGCCCTGATGGCCGTCGCCGAGGAGGCCGTGAAGCTGACCGCGGTGTGCGCGGTCTGCGGAGCCGACGCAGCCTTCCACGTGCGCCTGGCCGGGGAGGCGGGCGATGCGCTGCGGCCGACGGCCGAGCAGGTCGGGGGCAGCGAGTCCTACCAGGCACGCTGCCGCAGCCACCGGCTCCAGCGGCCGGACGGGGCCCGGATCAGGTGATGGGGTCGTCCCCGGGCTCGACCAGGCGGATCCCGTCCAGATCCCACTGGCCGTCGGTGCGGCGCACGAAGTACTGCAGCTGGACCTCGGTGTCCCGGCCGTCGACGGTGTACGTCTCGGTCACGTCGAAGATCGCGTAGCCCTGGCGGTTGGTGCGCTCGGTGACCTCGTAGTCGATCCCGGACATGCCGCCGACGGTCTCCTCGAAGACCTCGCACGAGGTCAGCCCCGTCGACTCGCGGTACTCCTGCGTCGTCGAGTCCTCGAACAGCTCGCAGTCGCCGGACTGGAGCGAGGAGTAGAAGTCCTCGAGCGTCGACTGCGGATTCCCGCGGGTGAGGAGCTGCCAGGCGATGATCACCGCGAACAGGCCCACGATCACGAGGCCGACCGCAGCGATGCCCGCGGCCAGCAGCCAATGCCACAGCGGGCGCCTGCGCGCGCTGCGCGGAAACTGTGCGTCGACCATGTCTTCCCCCCGAGGACCGGCAGCCGTGTCGTGACGCAGTATTCCGCACCGCGAGGCGATGTGCGATGCGCGAGCCGGTATCGATAGCCTTACGGCCATGATCGTCACCGCAGACCCGGGCCCCGTCGGATCTCCCACCAGCAAGGACGGCGCCGGCCTCCTCGCCGCCTCTGCCCTGCGGTACACCGTCGAGCCGGGGGAGCGGGCCGAGTCCCTGCTGCCGTCACTCGACGAGGTCGACGAGCCCGTCGGGCGCATCGTGCAGGACGATGACGTGCTGCGCGTGTTCGTGCACCCGCAGCTGGACGCAGCGCTCACCTGGGGCGCGACCTACGTCGCGGTCGACCTGATCTTCACCGACGGCGCCCGGCTCTCCGAGCTGGAGCCGCGCGACCAGTACGGCACCGAGGCCACCGCCCGGGGGATGGGCGAGGGAAAGATCCTGTACGCGGACCAGTGGAATGACGTGCAGGTCGCCCTGGGGGCCGCGGCCGGACGCACGATCGCGGAGGTCGTGCTGGTCGCCGACGCCCCGGCCGATCCCGAGGCCGACCTCGTGGACGCCGCCGAGGGCGACCTCGAGGGCGCCGGTCCCGCGGAGCCCGAGCGGCTGACGGGGTGGATCGACGGCCCCTACATCGGTCCGAGGCCCGCGGACCCGCCGGCCGGTGACCCCGTGGCCTGGGTGGACACCCGGCGCGGCACGCACGCCTCCGGTGACTTCTCCCGGGGCAACAACGTCCCGGCCACCGCCATGCCCAACGGGTTCGCGATGTTCACGCCCCTCACCGACACCCGGACCCGGCGCTGGCTGTACGAGTACCACCGCCGCAACGGCGCAGACAACCGCCCGCGCCTGCAGGGCCTGGCGGTCTCGCACCAGCCGAGCCCCTGGATGGGCGACCGCAACCAGTTCGTCCTCATGCCGCTGGCCGGTGAGGAGCCAGACGCTGATCCGGAGGCCCGTGCCCTGGGCTTCGATCATGCCGCCGAGACGGCGCGCCCGGACCTGTACGAGGTGGCCCTCGACGGCGGCACCTCGCTGCGTCTGGCGCCGAGCGACCACGGCGCGGTCTGCGAGATCGACTTCCCGGCCGAGCCCTCCCCGCGGCACCTGCTGCTCGAGGGGACCGACGAGCACGCCCGGATCGACGCCGCCGGTGCGGTCTTCGACGGGAGGCTGCGCGCGTGGGTGGACCCGGTGGCCGGCGAGGGGGCGACCCGTATGTTCGTCCTCGCCGAGGTCGAGCCCGCGCCGGTGGCCGTCGGCCCCTCGCGCGGCGGTTCGCCCGGCGCCAGCGTGCTGACCTTCGAACCCGGCACGCAGCGGGTCACCGTGCGTCTGGTCACCAGCTTCATCGGGCTCGAGCAGGGCCGACGCACCTTCGCCCACGAGGTCGAGGGGCGCAGCATCGCCCAGGTGCGCGCGGAAGCCCACGCCGCCTGGACCGAGCGCCTGCGCGTGATCGAACCGGCCGGAGCCACCCCGCCCCAGCTGCGGACCCTGTACGGCAACCTGTACCGCCTGAACCTCTACCCCAGCTCGCACTGGGAGAACGCCGGCAGCCCGGAGCGGCCCGAACCGGTGCACGCCAGCCCCGTGCTCGCGATCAAGGGCGAGGCCACCGACACCCGCACCAACGCCCAGGTGCTGCCCGGCAGGATGTACGTCAACCACGGCTTCTGGGACACGTACCGCACGGCCTGGCCCGCCTACGCGCTGCTGTACCCGGATCTCGCCGCAGAGCTCGCCGACGGCTTCGTCCAGCAGTACCGCGAGGGCGGGTGGATCGCGCGCTGGTCCTCGCCCGGCTACGCCGACTGCATGACCGGCACCAGCAGCGACATCGCCATCGCCGACCTCGCCGTCAAGGGCGTTGCGCTGCCGGACCCGCTCGCTGCCTACGAGGCCGGCCTGCGCAACGCCACCGTCGCCCCCACGCAGCCCGAGGTGGGCCGCAAGGGCAACGAGCGGGCCGTGTTCACCGGCTATGTCGACACCGACACCCCCGAATCCGTCTCCTGGGCACTGGAGGCCCACATCAACGATGCCGGGCTCGCCGCGCAGGCCGAGCTGCTCGCCGAGGAGACGGAGGCCGACGACGCCCGCCTCGCCGCCCGGCTGCGCGAGGAGGCGGAGTACCTGCGAGCCCGAGCCCGGAACTATCTGCTGCTGTTCGACCCCGGCGTCGGGTTCTTCCAGGGCCGACGGGCCGACGGCGGCTTCGCCCGGAGCCCCGAGGAGTTCGACCCGCGGGTATGGGGCGGGGACTTCACCGAGACCGACGGCTGGAACTTCGCCTTCCACGTCCCCCATGACGGCGAGGGCCTGGCCGCGCTGTACGGAGGCCGCGCCGGGCTGCGCGCCAAGCTGGAGGAGTTCTTCCACACCCCCGAGCGTGCCGACCTCAAGGGCACCTACGGGCACGTCATCCACGAGATGCTCGAGGCCCGCGCGGTACGGATGGGCCAGTTCGGCGTCTCGAACCAGCCCAGCCACCACATCCCCTTCCTCTTCCACCACGCGGGCGAGCCGCACCGCGCCTCTCAGGTGGTGCGCGAGGTCCAGCGCCGCCTGTTCGTCGGTGAGGAGATCGGCCAGGGCTATCCCGGCGACGAGGACAACGGCGAGATGAGCGCCTGGTGGCTGCTGACGGCGCTGGGTCTGTACCCGCTGCAGCTGGGCACCGGCCGCTACCACCTGGTGGCACCGCTGTTCGAGCGGGCGACGGTGCGGCCGCTGGGCGGTGAGCCGTTCACGATCACCGCCGAGGGGCAGGCTCCGGCCCACGACGTCATCACGGGTCTCAGCGTGGACGGCCGCGAGCACCGGGACTCCTGGATCGAGCACGGGGACCTGCGCGGAACGCTCCGCTTCCGCCTCGGCGCCGAGCCGACGGGCTGGGGCGAGGTGCCGCCCTCACCGACTCCGGCGGGGCACCGGCCGCAGCCGCTGCGGGACCTCTTCGCGGCCGATCCCACGGATCCGGTGCGGGACGACGACTCCCGCACCGAGCGCTCCTGGGAGACGGCCGACGCGGTGATCGAGCTGCCCGAGCTGGGCGAGCCCCTCCAGGCGCGGTTCCTCACTGTGACCTCCTCGGCGCAGGAGGGCGGGGACCCGATCGCCTTCCGGGTCGAGGGCTCGGTCGACGGCGAGAACTGGACGGTGCTGGACGAGCGCTCGAGGGAGTCGTTCCGCTGGCGCCGCCAGACACGTCCGTTCCGGATCGCGACGCCGCGGGCGTGCACCCATCACCGCCTGGTGATCACCACCGCGCAGGGGCCTCTGCGCCTGGCCGAGCTGGAGCTGCTGGGCTGAGATCTCCTCGCCGTCGCCGCAGCAGCCCGCCACGTCCCGTGGCGGGAGTGCCGCGGCGCCGATCGACCGCGGTGAAGGGCCAGGTCATGAGCGCCCACACGAGAGCGATCGCGATCGCTTCGACCAGCAGGTACTGCGGCCAGGGGCCCATGACGTCCAGAATGCTCGCGCCGTCCGGGGCGCGGTTGAGATAGCCGTAGTTGGCGCCCGTGAGTGCATTGCCGGTGAAGGCGATGAGCGCCCACGCCACCGTGGCGGCATACGTGAGCAGATATCCCGGCCACGTGGGGCGATATCCGAGCCCCCACACCAGCACCACCGGGGCCAGCACCCCGGTCGCGTGGGCGACCCAGTACTCCGAGAACTCCAGCGGGACCGAGACGAAGTAGTTCAGGTCCGGGGTCAGCACCGACTGCATGTTCAGCGTCAGTCCCCAGAAGTACGTGATCACGATCGCCCAGCGGGCCTGCGTGATCAGCGCGAGCGGGATCAGGAATCGCAGGACGTCCGAGTAGTGCAGGGGCAGCGACTCGTCGATGTTCCAGGACCAGGGCATGAAGCCCCACGCCGTCCAGAACACCGAGTTCGCCAGCAGCACCCAGCCGGCAGCGCGCAGCACCCGGTCCGCCGTGGCGGGCTCGACGCGCCGCGCCCAGACCACGAGGGCGATCGCCGCCAGCACGATGATCACGAGCACTCCGAGGTGCGTGCTCCCGTAGGCGGGCATGTACCCGATCCGGTCCGACTCCGGCATCGCTGATCCTCCCCGTCGGTGCGGTCCCGGCTCCGCCCGGCGCGGATCCGTCGAAGCGTCCCAGCAGAGCATACGAGGATGCCTGCCCGTCGGGGCCGCTATCGGCCCTTCGTCATCCGAGAGTCGGGAGGCTCCGCCCCGTGGCGGTGCGATGCGGTGCGGTGTGGTGCGGTGCCTACGGTACGGCGCCCCCGGCCGAGGGCCGATAGCATCGGGGGTCCCCGCGCCGAACACCCGAGGAGATGCGATGTCCCAGGCCTTTCACGCCGATTCGTCCGAGCTGGTGACCAAGGAGGTCCTCAGCTGGGAGCTGTTCGGCACCGCGTCGCGGGAGCTGGCACGAACGGTGGCCGATTCCGACTTCGCGCCGGAGATCATCATCGCCGTCGCCCGTGGCGGCCTGGTGCCGGCCGGCGCACTCGCCTACGCCCTGGGGCTGAAGCTCGCCGACGCGATCAACGTCGAGTTCTACACCGACGTGCACGAGACGCTGCCGGACCCGGTCCTGCTCGCGCCGATGCTCGACACCGAGTCGATCAGCGGCAAGCGGCTGCTGGTGGTCGATGACGTCGCCGACTCCGGGCGCACCCTCGCACTCGTGCTGGACCTGCTGCGCGAGCAGGGGGCCGACGCGCGCAGCGCCGTGCTGTACGCGAAGTCCGGTTCGGTGGTCGCTCCCGACTTCGTCTGGCGCCGCACCGACGAGTGGATCGTCTTCCCCTGGTCGGCGGAGCCCCCGGTCACCGCACAGGCAGGCTGACCACGAGGTCGGCGCGGGAGCCGCGCCGCGAGGTCCCCGCGGGGCCGCCCCTCGCGATCTCCCCGGCGGTGCTCCCAGCGGCTCAGTGCTCCGTCCGGGGCTTCTCGGTGGGGGCCGCCGCGTCGTCGCCGGGCTGGTCACCGGCGCCGTGTCCCTCGTCCCCGCCGTGGTGACCGAAGGGCAGGAAGTGCATGATCACCGCGAGGACGGCGCCGACGAGCAGACCGATCAGGAACGAGAAGAACGTGTTGATCAGCCAGCCCAGAACTCCACCGACGGCGGCGATCCCGGCGGCGGCCTCCTCGAGGTGATGGACGAAGCCGTAGGGCTGAGCGAGTCCCAGATCGTGGGTGCCGACCAGCAGGATGTGGCCGCCGACCCACAGCATCGCCACCATGCCGACATAGCTGATGATGTCCATGACCACTGGCATGGCCCGGACCAGAGAGTTGCCGATGCGCTGCTTGGCCGCCGAGTTCTCCTCGGCGGCCATGGCCAGGCCCACGTCGTCCATCTTCACCAGGATCCCGACCGTTCCGTAGACCAGGACGGTGATACCGAGCGCGATCACCACGAGCACCGCGGCGCGGGTCCAGATGTCGGGTGCTTCGACGGAGTTCAGCGAGATCACCATGATCTCGGCCGAGAGGATGAGGTCGGTGCGGACGGCGCTGGAGACGATCTTCTTCTCCGCGTCGGCGCCCTTCGCGGCGGCCGGGGCCTTCTTCGGCGTGCCGCTGACCAGCTCCCAGATCTTCTCGGCGCCCTCGAAGCTCAGATACAGGCCGCCGAGCATGAGTATCGGGGTGAGCAGGAAGTCCGCGAACGTGCTGAGCAGCAGCAGGACCGGCAGGATGAACACGAGCTTGTTGACCAGCGAACCCTTGGTGATCCGCCAGATGATCGGGAGCTCGCGCTTGGGCTTGATGCCCTGGACGTACTGCGGGGTCACGGCCGTGTCATCGATCACCACGCCGACGGCCTTGGATCCGGCCTTGGCGGAGGCGGCGGCGATGTCGTCCGTGCTTGCCGCGGCCAGCCTCGCCAGGGCGGCCACGTCATCGAGCAGTGCGGCGAGTCCACCGGCCATGCTGGTTCCTTCCCTGAGGGCGCGGCCGCCCCGGTGGCGACCCGGGTCAGGATACCGGGGATCGCTCCTTTGTCTGCCCGCAGCGGAATGAAGCTCGGGGTATCTCGACGCGGTCGTCGTCGCGGTGCCACAGTTGGTGCATGGATATCGCACTCATCGGAGGACATGGCAAGGTCGCGCTCCTGGCGGAGCCGCTGCTGTCGACGGCAGGACACACCGTCAACGCGGTGATCCGCGACCCGGATCAGAGCGCTGACGTCGAGGCGGCCGGTGCCCGGCCGGTCGTGGCCGACATCGAGACCCTCGACGCCTACGGCTGGGACGAGCTGCTGCGCGGCAACGACGCAGTGGTGTGGGCCGCCGGCGCCGGGGGCGGCAACCCCGAGCGCACGTGGGCCGTGGACCGCGGGGCCGCGATCGCCTCGATGGAGTCCGCCCGGCGCGTCGGTGCGACGCGCTACGTGATGATCAGCTACTTCGGAGCCGGGCCGGATCACGGCGTTTCCGAGGACGACCCGTTCTTCGCCTACGCCGAGTCCAAGGCCCAGGCCGATGCCCACCTCCAGGGCACCGAGCTGGACTGGACGATCCTCGCCCCGTCGGGTCTCACCCTCGACGAGCCCACCGGGCGGATCGAGGTGGGCGTCCCCGAGGGCGGTCACGTCTCGCGCGGGAACGTCGCCCGCACCATCGTGGCCGCTCTCGAGCGGCCCGCCACCATCGGGAAGTTCCTCGCCTTCAACGACGGCGACCAGGAGATCGGCGCCGCGCTCGACGCGGCGATCTGACCCCGCTCCGGTTCCCCGGCCCACGGCCCCGGCATCGCCCGATGCCGGGGCCGTCGTGCGTCCATGGGCCCCGGCATGCCCTGTCCTGCGCTGACCTGACCTGACCTGCACGAGTGCCGTACCGTGAGGGGGTTTGCTCGCAGAAGGAGGATGTGTGGACGTCGTACGGCGGTGGGCGGCGGTTCTCTCGCTCGCGATGGGGATCTTCGTCCTGATCACGATCGAGGAGCTGCCGATCGGGGTGCTCAGCGTGATGGCACCGGACCTCGGGGTCAGTGAGGGCGTCGGCGGCCTGGCCGTGACCGTCCCCGGCATCCTCGCCGGCGTCGTCGCCGTCGTGACCCCGGTGGTCGTGGGCACCCTGGACAGGCGGATCGTACTGGTGATCGCCCTGGTCTCGGTGGTGGTCTCCTGCGCTCTCAGCGTCATCGCCCCGAGCTTCACCATGCTCCTGCTCGCCCGGCTCTTCGCGGGCATCGCGATCGGCCTGTACTGGGCCGTGATGGCGGTCGTGGCCGTCGGCCAGGTGCCGCGAGAGCAGACCGCCCGGGCGCTGACCGTCGCGTTCGCGGGCTCCGGGAGCGCGCTGGTGATGGGCGTGCCGGTGGCCACGTGGATCGGCACCCACCTGGGCTGGCGGGAGGCCTTCGGCGTGGTCGGCGGCGTGGCCGCCCTGGTCGCCGTGGCGATCGCGGTGCTGGTGCGGCCGGTGCACTCCGCGGTCAAGGTCACCCCGGCGATGATGCTGGTCGCCGCGCGCACCCGTGGCGTCCGGTACGCCGTCGCGCTGACCGGGCTGGTGGTCATCGCCCAGTTCATCACCTACAGCTACGTCAGCCCCATCCTGCTGGAGCGGGCAGGGATCGCCGTCACCGACATCGGCCCGATGCTGCTGACCTTCGGCCTCGCCGGCCTGCTCGGGAACTTCGCCGTGGCGCCGGTGCTCAGGCGCAGTGCACCGCTGGGCGTGCTCGCCGTCTCGGCCGGGCTCGGCCTGTCGCTGCTGGCCGTGGTGGCGCTGATGCAGGGAACAGTCTCGGCATTGGCGATCATGCCGGTGTGGGGACTGTTCGCCGGCGCCGCCCCCGTCGCCATCCAGGCATTCGTCGGCACCGAGGCGCAGGACGTCATGGAGGAGGGGACCGCCCTGAACAGCGCCGTGTTCAACACGGCGATCGCCCTCGGCGCCCTGATCGGCGGGCTGATCATCGACGCCGCCGGCCAGACCACCATGATCCTGACCTCGGCCGTGATGGTCGGAGCCGGGGTGGCAGTGGCGGTGCGGTACCTCGTCAGCCGATGATGCGCATCGTCTCCGCGCCGCGGGGAGCGTCCTCGCGGACCTCGACGTCGGAGACCCGAGCGGCGGGTGGGCCCTGACGCAGCCAGTCGACCATCGCCTCGACCGCGTCCCCGGTGCCCTCCACGTCGGCCTCCACCGTGCCGTCCAGCAGGTTGCGCACCGTGCCGCCGACCCCGAGACGCTCCGCCTCGGCGGCGGCCGACATCCGGAAGCCGACGCCCTGGACCCTGCCGCTGACCCGCACGATCCGGCGGACGTCGTCAGCGCCTGCCATCACGCGTTGTCCCCTCCCGTGTCGGAGGCCTGGGGCGGCGCCTCCTCGCCGGCTGCGTCGGCATTGTCGTCCCACTGCCAGCCCGCGATCTCGGGGACGTCCTCCCCGTGCTCGTACGCATACGCCCGGGCGCGCACGCGGAGGTCGGACATCTGCTGGCGCAGCCCGGCGTAGCGGGTGGCCAGGCCGGCCCGGTCGATCACGTCCATGACCAGGTGGTAGCGGTCGGCATCGTTGCGCATCAGCATGTCGAACGGCGTCGTGGTGGTGCCCTCCTCCTTGTAGCCGCGCACGTGGATGCGGCCGGTGCGGTCGTGACGGTAGGCCAGGCGATGGATGAGCCAGGGGTATCCGTGGTACGCGAAGATCACGGGCACGTCCTCGCCGAAGATGCCCTGGAAGTCGCGCTCGGAGAGCCCGTGGGGATGCTCGCTGTCGTCCTGCAGGCGCATCAGGTCCACCACGTTGACCACCCGCACCTTCAGCCCCGGCACCTGCTCCCGCAGGATCTTCGCGGCCGCGAGCGTCTCGATGGTGGGGATGTCCCCGGCGCAGGCGAGCACCACGTCGGGGTCCTCCCCGGTGACCTCCGTGCCGGCCCACTCCCAGATGCCCAGCCCGCGGGCGCAGTGGACGATCGCCTCGTCCATGCTCAGCCAGTTCGGGTTCGGCTGCTTGCCGGCGACGACCACGTTGACGTACTGGCGGGAGCGCAGGCAGTGGTCGTAGGTCGACAGCAGGGTGTTGGCATCCGGCGGCAGGTAGACCCGCACGATCTCGGCCTTCTTGTTGACCATGTGGTCGATGAAGCCCGGATCCTGATGGGAGAAGCCGTTGTGGTCCTGCCGCCACACGTGCGAGCTGAGCAGGTAGTTCAGGGAGGCCAGCGGCCGCCGCCACTCCAGCTCATTGGTGACCTTCAGCCACTTGGCGTGCTGATTGACCATCGAGTCGACGATGTGGATGAAGGCCTCGTACGAGGAGAACATGCCGTGGCGGCCCGTGAGCAGATACCCCTCCAGCCAGCCCTGGCACTGGTGCTCGGAGAGCATCTCCATCACCCGGCCCGTCGGCGCCAGGTGCTCCTCGCGGTCGTGCGGCTCGAACTCGGCGTTCCACTGCTTGTCGGTGACGTCGTAGACCCCCTGGAGCCGGTTCGAGGCGGTCTCGTCGGGCCCGAAGATCCGGAAGCTGTGTGGGTTCTGGGCGATGACATCGGTCAGCCAGGTGCCCAGGACCCGGGTCGCCTCAGCGGTGGAGGCGCCGGGATAGGGGACCTCCACCGCGTAGTCGCGGAAATCGGGCAGCCGCAGGTCCTTCAGCACGGAGCCGCCGTTGGTGGCCGGGTTGGCGGACATCCGCAGTTCACCCTCCGGGGCCGCGGCGGCGATCTCGGCGCGCAGGGCGCCGGACTCGTCGAACAGCTCCTCGGGGCGATACGAGCGCAACCAGGAATCCAGGTCGGCCAGGTGCTCCTCGGTGTCGCGGGCGTTGGGCAGGGGCACCTGGTGGGAGCGCCACGAGCCCTCGGTCACCTTGCCGTCGATGGTCTTCGGTCCGGTCCAGCCCTTCGGCGAGCGGAAGATGATCATCGGCCAGGCCGGTCGCGTCGTCTCCCGCCCGGCCTCGGCGTCCTCGCGGGCCTGCTGCTTGATCTGCGCGATCTGGTCCAGGGCCGTATCGAGCACCTCGGCGAAGCGGCGGTGCGCGGCCATCGGATCCTCGTCGTCGAAGCCGCCGCGGAACAGCAGCGGGGTGTGCCCGTAGCCCCGCATCAGGTCCTCGAGCTCCTCGTCGCCGATACGGGCCAGGACGGTGGGGTTGGCGATCTTGTACCCGTTCAGGTGCAGGATCGGCAGCACCACTCCGTCGGTCAGCGGATTGAGGAACTTGTTGGAGTGCCACGAGGTGGCCAGCGGACCGGTCTCCGCCTCTCCGTCCCCCACCACGGTGAAGGCGATCTCGTCGGGCCGGTCGAACATGGCGCCGTAGGCGTGGGAGAGGGCGTAGCCCAGTTCTCCGCCCTCATGGATCGATCCCGGGGTCTCCGGGGCCACGTGCGAGGGGATCCCGCCGGGGAAGGAGAACTGGGTGAACAGGCGAGCCAGTCCTCGCTCGTCCCGGCTGACGGCGGGGTAGACGTCGGAGTAGGTGCCCTCGAGGTAGCTCGCGGCGACCAGTCCCGGACCGCCGTGCCCGGGGCCGGTGATGTACATGGCCTTCAGGCCGCGCTGGGAGATCGCCCGATTGGCGTGGGCGTACAGGAACGTCAGGCCCGGAGTGGTGCCCCAGTGCCCGAGCAGACGCGGCTTGACGTGCTCGCGCTGCAACGGGCGGCGCAGCAGCGGATTGTCCTTGAGGTAGATCTGCCCGACCGAGAGGTAGTTCGCTGCCCGCCACCACCCGTGGAGCCGCTCGAGCTCCTCGTCGGTGGGGGTCTCGGCGGGGGAGTTCGGCCAGCTGGCAACGGTGGTCATGGCGCCTTCCTGCAGCTCGGGCAACAGAGATCCCGGAGGGGATACGTTCACGGTACGACCCGGACCGGGCCGGCGGAAGGGACCACCGGCCCGCTCGTGCGATGGACCGGCCTCGCTACTGTGGGCCGACAGCGACGGAGCCGAGGAAGCCGAGGAATCGAGGGGAGTGTCGCATGAGCGTCGAGCGGGTCACGGTCGTGATCGCCACCCGCAATCGCGGCGACGAGCTCGTGGAGCACCTCGGCCACCACGAGGCGCCCGTGATCGTCCTGGACAACGCCTCCACGGACGGCACCGTCGCGGCGGTGCGCGGCGCCCATCCCCACGTGCGCCTCGTGACGCTGCCCGAGAACATCGGCGCGCAGGCGCGCACCATCGGAGCCGAACTGGCCACCACCGATTACGTCGCCTTCGCCGACGATGACTCCTGGTGGGCGCCCGGGGCGCTGGCACGAGCCGTCGACGTCTTCGATGCCCACCCGCGGCTCGGGCTGATCGCCGGCTCCATCGCCGTGGGGCCCGAGGAGCGCCCGGACCCGCTGAACGCCGTGCTCGCAGCCTCCCCGCTGGGCACTGCGGACGACGCGCCCGGCCCGCTGCTGCTCGGCTTCGTCGGCTGCGGGGCGATCGTGCGTCGGGACGCGTTCTTGGAGGCGGGCGGCTTCGACGACGTGATCCGCTTCCCCGGGGAGGAGGATCGGGTGGCGCTGGACCTGTTCGACGCCGGCTGGCAGCTGAGCTACGTGCCCGAGATCCGCGCCCACCACCACCCCTCGCCCCATCGCGAGTCCGCCCGGCGCCGTCAGACCGAGGCGATCCGCAGCCGGATCCTCACCGCCCTGCTGCGCCGTCCGTGGTCGGGAGTGCGGGCCGAGGTCGTCACGGCGCTGCGCTCGGGGACGCGCGGCCGACGGGGCCTGCTGGGTGCCCTGCGCCGCGCCCCGGCCGCCCTGCGGCGGCGTCGCCCGGTCTCACCCTCGACCGAGGCCGCCCTCGCCCTGGTGCGCTCCGGACCCGCTGCGCGCCCGGCCCGCTCGGCGTCGGACGAGGAGCGGCGATGAGTCCCGACGAGCGGGTGGCGGTCGTGATGATCACCTACAACCGGCGCGACGAGGCACTGCTGGCGATCTCGCGATTGCGGGAGCTGCCCGAGCAGCCGCACGTGGTGGTCGTGGACAACGGCTCCGAGGACGGCACCGCCGAAGCCGTCCGGGAGCGGTTCCCCGAGGTGGACCTGGTGGCCAGTGCAGTGAACCTGGGAGCTGTCGGGCGCAACGTGGGCCTCGAGCGGGTCGGGACGCCGTTCGTCGCCTTCTGCGATGACGACACCTGGTGGGAGCCGGGCTCCCTGCGCCGGGCGGCCGACGCGCTCGCCGAGCATCCCCGCCTCGGGGTGGTCACCGGCAGGATCCTGGTCGAGCCGGGCGGACGCGAGGACCCGATCAACGCCGAACTGCTCCATTCGCCGGTCGAGGGCCCGCCGTGGATGCCCGGCCCGACCCTCGGCAGCTTCCTCGCCGGTGCCTCGATGGTCCGCCGCAGCGCCTTCCTCGCGGCCGGCGGGTTCAGCGAACGGCTGTGGCTCGGCGGGGAGGAGGAGCTGCTGGCGGCCGACCTGGCGACCGCCGGCTGGGAGCTGGTCCACCTGCCGGGCGTGATCGTCCATCACCAGGCCTCCACGCAGCGCGACCCCCGGCTGCGCCTCCGGCACGGGCTGCGCAACACCCTATGGTTCATCTGGCTGCGCCGGCCGCTCGGTGCGGCGCTGCGCCGGACCCGCGACGTGCTGGCCACGGCACCGCGCGATCGGCTGACCGCACTGGCGCTCTGGGACGCGCTGCGCGGAGCCGGCTGGGTGCTGCGGCAGCGGCGCCCCCTGCCGGCCAGGATCGAGCGCCGCTTCCGGGCGCTGGAGGAGGCTCAGCGCCGCAGCACCGCCCGGCGCTACGGCAGACCCAGCGGGCCCCGACAGCGCCGCGGCGACCGGTAGTGCCGACGCGGCGCGCGACCCGCCGGCGGACGCGCGGCCCCGCCGGCGGTGGACCCGGTTTGTGCCCTCCGCCGCTGACCGTGAGGATGGGGGCATGGTTTCGATCACCTTCAAGAACACTCCCGTGACCACCGTCGGCGAGCTGCCCGCCCAGGGCTCCCCGCTCCCGGCCTTCGAGCTCGTCGGCCAGGACCTCGGGCCCGTCTCCAGTGCGGACCTCGCCGGCAAGCGCATCGTGCTGAACATCTTCCCCTCGCTCGACACGGGAACCTGCGCGACCTCCGTGCGAAAGTTCAACGAGCTCGCCGCCTCGCTCAAGAACACCGTGGTCGTGTGCGTGTCCAAGGACCTCCCCTTCGCCCAGGCCCGCTTCTGCGGCGCCGAGGGCATCGAGAACGTCGTCACCGGCTCCGCGTTCCGCTCCAGCTTCGGCGAGGACTACGGCGTGACCATGAGCGACGGCCCGCTGGCCGGCCTGCTCTCCCGCGCCGTCGTCGTCGCCGACGCCGACGGGAACGTCGTGCACACGCAGCAGGTGGCCGAGGTCGCCGAGGAGCCGGACTACGACGCCGCGGTCGCCTCCCTGAGCTGACCGTCCTGGCCCCGACCGTCCCGGCCGAGCTCCCGCTCCTGACGCGACCCGCGCGCGGGGCCCGGGTGCCCGGACCATGCCCGCGCGGCAGTAGGCTCGGATGTCGTGGAACCCGTCTCGCTGATCGTCCTGCTGGTGATGGGCACCCTCGCCGGAGCGATCAACGCGGCGGTGGGCTCGGGGTCGCTCCTGACGCTGCCGGTGCTGCTCGCCCTCGGCATGCCACCGGGGACCGCCGTGCGCACCAACACGGTCGGCATCCTGTTCTCCACGATCGGCTCGACCCTCGGCTACCGCCGGGAGATCGCCGAGGAGAAGGGCAATCTGGCGCCGCTGGTCCTGGTCACGGCGCTGTGCGCGGGCCTCGGCTCGATCCTCCTGCTGCTCTCGCCCGCCGAGGCGCTGGACGTGGTCGTGCCGGTGCTGATCGTCGTCGCCCTCGCTCTGGTGATCTTCCAGAAGCGGCTCACCGCCGCGATCCGCGCGCGGCAGGATCGGCGGGCCGCGCGCGCGGCGTCGGCTCCGCAGCGCAGCCCGTACCGGTCACCCGGTCTCGTCGGCGCGATGGGCGCCGCCTCCGTCTACGGCGGGTACTTCACCGCTGCCCAGGGCATCCTCTACCTGGGGATCCTCGGTGCCCTGACGGGGCGCACGATGGGGTCGGTCAACAGCATCAAGAATCTGATGAGCCTGGTGGTCAACGTCGCGGCCGCGACCGTCTACGTGCTCGCGCACTTCCTGATCGGCTCCGAGATCGTGTGGCCGGCGACCGCGGCGATCGCCGTCGGCGCCCTGCTGGGCGGCTACTTCGGTGCGCACCTGGCCAAGAAGCTGCCCGACTGGCTGCTGCGCGGGATCATCGTGGTCGTCGCGCTGGTCGCGATCGTCCGCCAGATCACCGGCTGAGGAACGGCCGGACGCGTGCGAGCACGTCGTCGGGCGGGGACAGGGTCCCGCCGTGGTCCCGGCCGGGCAGGGGGACGAAGGCGGCGCCCGGCATCGTCTCCGCCGCGTGCCGGGACTCCTCGAACCGGGGATGGTCCTCGGTCCCGGTCATCCACAGCGTCGGGACCTCACAGGCGGCCAGCGCCGTCTCGGAGACGCCGGGGGTGGCGTCCGTGGCGGTCATCAGGGCCGCCATCGCCAGCGGGTCCGCGGCCAGGAACGCCTCGCGGGTGGCGCGGGCCCGGCGCGAGCTGACGTCCGGCCCCAGTCCCTGGCCGGCGCAGAACGCCTCCATCCCGCCCTCGCGCACCGCGTCGATGACGCCCGGGAAGAACACGGAGTCCACGGCCCCGCGCTGCGCTGCGGCGGAGCCGCCCAGGCACACCAGATGGGTGACCCGCTCGGGATGCTCGAGCGTCGCGGCGAGGGCCACGCGCGCCCCCAGCGAGTAGCCCATCAGGCCGGCCCGGTCCACGTCCTCCGCCTCCAGCACGGCCAGCAGGTCCGCGACGAACCGATCCTGGGCGTAGCTCGAGCTCTCGTGCGGCTTCTCGGAGCCTCCGTGACCGCGCAGGTCCACCCGGATCACGGTGTGCTCGGCCGCCAGCGGCGCGAGGTAGCCCAGCCCGCGCCAGATCGCCCGCGACAGCACCGACCCGTGCAGGAGCACCAGGGCCGGCCCGGACCCGGAGACGTCGTAGCGCAGCCGGACCCCGTCGGCAGGGGAGTGGACGAGGGGCACGGGATCCTTCCGGCGGTGAGAGTGTGCGGGGCCGGACTCCAGGACGCTCAGGGGAGAGGAGGCCTCACAGGGCCGCCGAGATCTCCTCGAGGATCCGGTTGAACGTCGGCGAGGGGCGCATCACCGATGCGGACTTCTCCAGATCCGGGCGGTAGTAGCCGCCGATGTCCGCCGGGGAGCCCTGCACCGCGATCAGCTCCTCGGTGATGGTGTCCTCGGCATCGACGAGCTCCGTGGCGATGGGCTCGAAGGCGGCCTTCAGCTCGGTGTCCTCGCTCTGCTGGGCCAGTTCCTGCGCCCAGTACAGGGCGAGGTAGAAGTGGCTGCCGCGGTTGTCGATGGTGCCGAGCTTGCGCTGCGGGGACTTGCCCTCGTGCAGCAGCGTCTCGGTGGCCCGATCCAGCGCGTCGGCCAGCACCCGCGCCCGGTCGTTGCCGGCGGTGCGGGCCAGGTGCCGCAGCGACTCGGCCAGGGCCAGGAACTCGCCGAGCGAGTCCCACCGCAGGTAGTTCTCCTCGACCAGCTGCTGGACGTGCTTGGGGGCGGAACCTCCGGCGCCCGTCTCGAACAGACCGCCGCCGTTCATCAGCGGCACCACCGAGAGCATCTTGGCGCTGGTGCCCAGCTCCAGGATCGGGAACAGGTCGGTGAGGTAGTCACGCAGCACGTTGCCGGTCACCGAGATGGTGTCCTCGCCGCGGCGCACGCGCGCCAGGGTGTGCCTGGTCGCCTCGATCGGAGCCATGATCCGGATGTCCAGGCCCTCGGTGTCCTCCTCGGCCAGGTACGCCTCGACCTTGCCGATGAGGTTGCGGTCGTGCGCCCGCGTCTCGTCGAGCCAGAACACGGCGGGCATCCCGGACTCGCTCGAGCGGCGCACGGCGAGCTGGACCCAGTCACGGATGGGGGCGTCCTTGGTCTGGCAGGCGCGGAAGATGTCGCCCGCGGCGACCCCGTGGCTCATGAGCACGGCGCCGGAGGAGTCGCGCACCTCGACCTGCCCATCGGCGGCGATCTCGAAGGTCTTGTCGTGCGAGCCGTACTCCTCGGCCTTCTGCGCCATCAGACCGACGTTGGGCACGGTGCCCATCGTGGTGGGATCGAAGGCGCCGTGGGCCTGGCAGTCCTCGATGGTGGCCTGGTAGACGCCCGCGTAGGACGAATCGGGGATCACCGCGAGGGTGTCCTGCTCCTGGTCGTCCTTGTTCCACATGTGGCCCGAGGTGCGGATCATCGCGGGCATCGACGCGTCGACGATGACGTCGGAGGGGACGTGGAGGTTGCTGATGCCCTTGTGGGAGTTGACCATCGCCAGATCCGGGCCGTCGGCCAGGTCCTGCTCGATGGCGGCCTTGATCCCGGCCCGCACCGACTCCTCGAGGTCCTCCGCACCGGCGAGGATGCCCCCGAGGCCGTTGTTCGGGGAGAGCCCCGCGGCCTCGAGCTGGTCGCCGAACTGGGTGAACAGCGTCGGGAAGAAGGCGCGCACGGCGTGGCCGAACAGGATCGGATCGGAGACCTTCATCATGGTCGCCTTCAGGTGCAGGGAGAACAGCACACCCTGCTCCTTGGCGGCGGCGATCTGCTCGCGCAGGAACGCATCGAGCGCCTCGGCGCTCATCACGGAGGAGTCGACGACCTCACCGGCCAGCACCGGCACGGAGGGCTTCAGCACGGTCTCGGTGCCGTCGGCGCCGACGTGCACGATCGAGAGGGTGTCCTCGCCCTCGAGCACGACGGACTGCTCACGGGAGCGGAAGTCGTCCTGGCCCATGGTCGCCACGGCGGTCTTGGAGTCCTCGCTCCACTGGCCCATCCGGTGCGGGTGGGCCTTGGCGAAGTTCTTGACCGCGGCGGGAGCGCGCCGGTCGGAGTTGCCCTCGCGCAGCACGGGGTTCACGGCCGAGCCCTTGACCGAGTCGTACCGGGCGCGGATGTCCTTCTCCTCATCCGTGGAGGGGGACTCGGGATAGTCCGGCAGGGCGACGCCCTGATCCTGCAGCTCCTTCACGGCGGCCTTCAGCTGGGGGACCGAGGCGGAGATGTTGGGCAGCTTGATGATGTTCGCCTCGGGCGTCTTGGCCAGCTCGCCCAGCTCGGCCAGGGAGTCGGGGACCCGCTGGTCCTCGGGCAGCAGATCCGAGAAGGCGGCGATGATGCGGCCGGCCAGGGAGATGTCACGCGTGGTGACGTCGATCCCGGCGGTGTCCGAGAAGGCGTCGAGGATGGGCAGGAACGATGCGGTGGCCAGCATCGGTGCCTCGTCGGTGTGGGTGTAGATGATGCGCGCCATGTGTCGCGGGGCTCCCTCGGGTCGGTGCGTCATGTGTCTTGACGTCAAGACTAATCGACGGCGGAACGGGGCCGGCGGCGTCGATCCGGTCGCCTCCACGGTACGGGACGCACCCGCCGGCACGCTCCTGGGGAGGACGGTCAGGACCCTGCGTCCGCCTCGGCCACCTCGACCGTCCACGGGTCGGAGAGGACGACGTGGGTGGCGCCCTCCTCATCCACCGTGACCGCGAAGGCGTGCGCGTCGTACGGGCCGGCCTGCAGGGCGGAGCGGGTGCAGGTCATGCGCGTGGTCCAGGCCGTCTCGGACGTGGTCACGCCCTCCTCGCCGATCCATTGCAGGCCGATGTCGCCGGCGTTGCGTGCGCCGGCGACGACCGTGCCGGACTCGGGGGCGGTGAGCACCACTCCCTGGAGCAGGGCGCGGGTGCCGAGGTCCTCGGACCTGACCGTGACCTCGGCGTCGACCCCCGCGCCGAGCTGATCCTCGGGGACGGCAGCAGGGACGCTGGTCTCCTGGTCGCTCACGGTGACGCTGAGCCCGTCCCCGTCGCCGACGGGCTCCAGCGGGGAACGGCAGCCCAGAGAGGAGAGATCGGCGGGGATCTCGCCCTCGGGAGCGGTGGCCGCCCCGGGGACCGGCTGCGGCGAGCCGTCGACGACGTCGAACAGGACGTCATCGGACGTGCTCCAGCCGGCGTCGTCCTCGCCGCGGTCGGGCCCGTCGATCCCGCCGCCCGAGAGGGCGAGCAGATACTGCCCGTCCGGCAGCGGGGCGTCGTCGCAGGTGCCCAGTGTCAGCCGGGCCGTCACGGCCGACGGTGCCGCGCCCTCGCCCGGGATCTCGACGCGCTCGCGCGCCACGATCGGCGGAGTCGGGGCTCCGTCGGTCCCCATCTCGTCGTACCCCTCGGCCGGCGCACCCCGGTTCGCCGGGTCGGCGGGGACGACGACGGCCTCGGGGACGAACCCGCCATAGCTGTAGCCGTCCTGGAGCTGGAACGGGCCGCTGACCACGATGTCGTTGCCGTCGGTCCGGACCGACTCCGCGGAGAGCACTCCGGGGCCGGCGGCGTGCTCGGGTGCGTCGGACTCCCCGCCCGGGTCGCACAGCCAGGAAGGGTCCACCGCGGTGGTCTCGGCCTCGGCCACCGCGGTGGGATCTATCGGCTCCGCGGAGGGGGCGGGCTCGGCGGCCCGGTCTCCCGGCAGGGCGTCGCAGGCACCGAGCGCGAGCACCACAGCGGCGGCCGCCATCAGTCGCGCCGCTCGGGTCCCGACCCGGTGCGCACTATGCCCGGTCCTCTCGTGCCGGATCCCCACGTTCTCGTCCATCTCGCCCCTTCTCCGTCCTCCGGCTCGCTCCCCGGATTCCCCGCGCCTGCCCGCGTGCCGCTCACAGCACCAGCAGCGTCACCGCCATGATCGCCATACCCGCGATCAGCGAGTAGATCACCGTGTGGTGCTCGCCGGTCTCCTCGGCCGCGGGGAGCAGTTCATCCAGCGAGACGAAGACCATCACCCCGGCCACGCCGGCGAGTATCGCTCCCATCGCGCCGCCGGTCAGCAGCGGGGCCAGCAGCAGGAACCCGATGACCGCGCCCGCGGGTTCCGCCAGGCCCGTCATCGTCGCCAACCAGAACGCCGTCCTCCGGGACCCGGTCGCACGGCGCACGGGCACCGCGACCGCGAGACCCTCGGGAATATTGTGCAGCGCGATCGCGGCGACCACGGGGATGGCGACCTCCGGGGCCTGCAGGGCGGCGACGAAGGTCGCGAAGCCCTCGGGCACGTTGTGCAGGGCCAGCGCGGCGGCGGTCACCACGCCGGTGCGCATCAGCCGTGCCTTCAGCGCCCGGTCAGCGACCTGCTCCTCGGGCTCGCGCACCTCGGCCCGCCCGGCGGTGCCGGCCATGCGGCCGGAGAACTCGTGCGGATTGACGGGCTGCGGCACCAGCCGGTCCAGCACGGCGATCAGGCCGATGCCGACGAAGAAGGAGAGCACGGCCACGCTGGTGCCGCGCCCCGTGACCTCTCCGCCGGCCGGCTCGCCGGAGAGGATCCGGGCTCCCTCGGGCATGAGCTCGACGAAGGAGACGTAGAGCATCACGCCCGCGGACAGCCCCAGCCCGCCGGCCAGCATCTTCGGGCTCGTCCCGCGCCCCATCACCCCGAGCGCCGCCCCGATGCTGGTGGCCGCGCCCGCGACGAGGGTGAGCAGGAGGGCGACGAGCACGACTCGACCTTAACCGCCCGCGGCGCCCGTGCCGTGGCGCCGAGCCGTCAGCGCGGTGGGACCGGCGCGCCGTCGTCCCGCCGCTCTTCGTAGACTGCTCCCATGCCTGATCCCGCCCCCTTCCTCGCCGTGACCGATCTCCGCGGGCGCACGCTCACCGCCTCGGAGCTGACGGCGGCCCTGCCGCGCGCCGAGCTGGACGTCGAGTCCGCGGCCCGGGCCGTCCGCCCCGTGGTCGAGGACGTCGCCGCGCGGGGCGCCGATGCCGTCCTGGACGCATCCGAGCGGTTCGACGGGGTGCGTCCCGAGCATCTCCGCGTGCCGCAGGCCGAGCTGGACAGAGCTCTCGATGAGCTCGATCCGCAGATCCGGGACGCGCTGGAGCAGTCCGCGGCCCGGGTGCGGGCCGTCGACGGTGCGCAGCAGCGCCCCGAGGAGACCGTGCAGGTCGTGCCCGGGGGCACCGTCTCCCAGCGGTGGGTGCCGGTGCGGCGCGTGGGCCTGTACGTGCCCGGTGGTCGTGCCGTGCTGCCCAGCTCCGTGGTGATGAACGTCGTTCCCGCCCAGGTCGCGGGTGTCGGCGAGATCGTGCTGGCCTCGCCGCCGCAGAAGGAGTTCGGGGGCCTGCCGCACCCGACGATCCTCGCGGCCTGCGCTCTGCTCGGCGTCACCGAGGTGATCGCCGCCGGCGGCGCCCAGGCGGTCGCACTGCTGGCCCACGGCGCCGAGGACGTCGACGGCGACGGCCCGCTCGAGCCGGTCGACCTGGTCACCGGCCCCGGCAACGTGTACGTCGTCGCCGCCAAGCGCCTGGTGCGGGGCACGGTGGGGATCGACGCCGAGGCCGGTCCCACCGAGATCGCGATCCTCGCGGACCGAGCCGCCGAGCCCGCCTACCTCGCCGCCGATCTCATCTCCCAGGCGGAGCACGATCCGGCGGCCGCGAGCATCCTGGTCACCGACGCGCCCGAGCTCGTGGGCGAGGTCGAGGCGGAGCTCGCCCGGCAGGTGCCGCTCGCGCTCCACCGCGAGCGCATCGAGCAGGCACTGCGAGGGCCCCAGAGCGGGGCCGTCCTGGTCGAGGACATCGGTCGCGGGCTCGAGGTCGTCGACGCCTATGGCGCGGAGCACCTGGAGATCCACACCGCCGACGCCGCAGAGGTCGCCGCGCGCGTCACCAACGCCGGCGCGGTCTTCGTCGGCCCGCACAGCCCGGTCAGCCTCGGCGACTACGCCGCGGGCTCGAACCATGTCCTGCCCACCGGCGGCAGCTCTCGCTACAGCGGCGGCCTCGGCGTGCAGACGTTCCTGCGCGGGATCCACGTCGTGGACTACGACCGCGATGCCCTCGCCACGGCCCGCCCGGCGGCGACCACGCTCGCCGCCGCCGAAGGGCTGCCCGCGCACGGCACGGCGATCGACATCCGCTTCGAGCGCTGAACCGGGCGGCGGCCCCGCCCGGCAGGTGATCGCCATGCGGTGGACGTCAGCGCCGAGTCATCCCCTCCTGAGGGCGTGAGAGCGCGCCTGCGTCCCGATTCCTGCGCTGCCGCGGTCCCGGACGGGCTCAGGGCGAAGAGCGCCGGCTTCCGTCGTCCTCGGTGTCGACGGCGGCGGGGGAGGCCTCCTCGGAGTCGGCGTTCGCCGACGCCGCGGCGCTCGCGGCGCCGGCCGCGACGACCTCGACCCGTTCGCCGCGGGTGAGGTAGAGAGCCACGGCTCGCCAGCCGAGCATGCCGATCGCGGTGACCACGCCGGTGACGATGACGAAGGATGTCTCCGTGCCACCGCCGAAGAGGGTGCGGATCGCCATGGCCGTCGCGAGCATGATCGCCCACACGAACAGCCCGTGCGGCCACAGCCGGAACGGTGCACGCCAGGCACGGATCGCCAGGTGGCCCAGCAGCACGCCGACGGCGAACGGCCACCCCACCAGGAAGAGGTTCTGCGAGGTCAGCGGCGTGCCGTGCTGCACGAAACCGATCGCGACGAAGAGGATCACGACCAGCAGGTCACCGACCAGAGCACCCAGGGAGCGGAACATGCCCCCAGGGTAAGGGCGGCTCCCGCAGGGTCCTGACCGAGGAGAGGGCACGCGTGAGGCGGGCCACGACGGCCCTCGCAGCCCGGACGGCAGGCTCGCCCCCGCCGCCGGCGTTCTACCATGGAGACCATGCCTGCGAACTCCGCTCCGACCACCGCCACCGCCGCGCTGCCCGTGCCGCGCGACGGGATCGTGGGCGCCGCACCCTACGGCGCCCCGCAGCTCCCGGTCGAGCACGCGCTCAACGTCAACGAGAACCCGTACGGGCCCTCGCCGGAGCTGGCCGAGCACATCGGCCGTGCCGCTGCAGAGGCCGCGCGGGGCCTGAACAGGTACCCGGACCGCGAGGCGCTCGCCCTGCGCGGCGAGCTCGGCGAGTACCTCGCCGCCGAATCCGGCATCCCGGCACCGGCTCCCGAGGCGGTGTGGGCCGCCAACGGGTCCAACGAGGTCATGCACCAGCTGCTGCTGGCCTACGGCGGCCCCGGCCGCACCGCGCTCGGGTTCACCCCGCACTACTCGATGTACCCGGAGTACGCGCGCGACACCTACACCGGGTGGGTCACCGTCGAGCGCGGGCCGGCTCCGGAGTTCGCCCTGACCCCGCAGGCCGTGCAAGAGGCCATCGCCGTGCACCAGCCCAGCATCGTGGTGCTGACCAGCCCGAACAACCCCACCGGCACCGCGCTGACGCTCGACGTCGTCGAGGCGGCGGCCGCGGCGCTCGCCCCCGCGCGAGGTCTGCTCGTGGTCGACGAGGCCTACGGCGAGTTCCGCCGCGACGGGGTGGCCAGTGCCCTCACCGTGCTCGAGGACCACCCGAACCTGGTCGTCACCCGCACCATGTCCAAAGCGTTCGCCCTGGCCGGAGCACGCCTGGGATACTTCGTCGCCGACCCGGCAATCGTGGACGCCGTGCGGGTGGTGCGCCTGCCCTACCACCTCTCCGCCGTCACGCAGGCAGTGGCCCGCGCCGCCCTCGCCCACCGTGAGGAGCTGCTGGGCAAGGTCGCGCTGCTGCGCACCGAGCGCGACGCCTTGGCCGAGCACCTGATCGCCCGGGGCCACAGCGTGGCTCCGTCGGACGCGAACTTCCTCCTCATGCGCACCTTCGCCGACCGCGACGACGTGTTCGAGGCGCTGCTGCGGCGCGGCGTGCTCGTGCGCGCCGTCGGCCCCGCCGGCTGGCTGCGCGTCTCGGTCGGCACGCCCGAGAACAACGCCGCATTCCGCACCGCCCTCGAGGAGGCCGACCCCCGATGACCGACACCGCCGCTCCCCGCTCGCCCCGCACCGCGAGCATCTCGCGCACCACCCGCGAGTCCTCCGTCGAGGTCACGCTCGACGTCGACGGAACCGGTCAGGTCGACGTCTCGACCACCGTCCCCTTCTTCGACCACATGCTGACCGCACTGGGCACCCACGCCCGCTTCGACCTCACCGTCCAGGCGAGCGGGGATACCGACATCGACGCCCATCACACCGTCGAGGACACCGCGATCGTGCTCGGTCGCGCGCTGCGCGAAGCCCTCGGCGACAAGCAGGGCATCTCCCGTTTCGGAGACGCCCTGGTCCCGCTGGACGAGGCGCTCGCACAGGCCGTGGTCGACCTCTCCGGCCGCCCGTACTGCGTCCACAGCGGTGAGAGCGAGGCCCAGGCCCACCACCTGATCGGCGGGCACTTCACCGGCTCGCTGACCCGGCACGTCTTCGAGTCCATCGCCCATCACGCCGCGATCTGCCTGCACATCCGTGTGCTCGACGGCCGCGACCCCCACCACATCGTCGAGGCTCAGTTCAAGGCGCTCGCCCGCGCGCTGCGCACCGCCTGCGCCCGCGACGAGCGCGTCCTCGACGTGCCCTCCACGAAGGGAGCCCTGTGAGCACTCCTGACCGCCCCGACCCCACCGAGGACCCGGGCGGCTCCGGCGACATCGACGCCGAGTTCGCCCGCCTGACCGAAGGCCTCTCCCTCGACGAGGAGGCGCCCCTGACCGTCGACGACGTGCTGTCCGACGGTGAGGACGACCAGGAGCCGACCCTCGCCGTCGTCGCCACGTCCGTGGCGTCGGCGAAGGCCCTGGCCGGTGCGATCCGCCTGGGCCGAGAGGCACGCACCGACGGGATCGACATCCCCGCCGCCACCCGCACCCTGGACACCCGCACGGGGGCCATCGCCGTGGGCGCCCTGCCCGAGAACACCGCCCACGATCTCGCGGCGATCGCCTCGACGGCACTGCAGCGCAACGGCATCGTGCTGTTCTGGCGCCGCGGCGACCGCATGACCGCCACTCGCTACCGCAACGGCGAGCGCGGCGAGGACGTCTCCCCGGCGATCGTGCTCGGCGCGGTCGACGACATCGTCGAGCAGCTCCTGCTGGGCGCGACGGGCCTGGACGAGCTGGACGAGGGGATCGACCCCGCGACGATCACCCGCACCGAGGCCCTGAAGTGGATCGCCTCCGGGAAGAAGCGCTCATGAGCGCGACCGGAGCCGAGTCCGCGGGGAGCGGTGCGGCGCAGCAGGACGCACCCCACGTGGTCGTCCTCGATCACGGCTCGGGCAACGTGCGCTCCGTGGTGCGCGCCCTCGAGGCGGCCGGTGCCCAGGTCGAGCTGACCGCCGAGCGGGACCGGGCCCTCGCGGCCGACGGACTCGTCGTCCCCGGCGTCGGCGCCTTCGAGGCGACCGTCGAGCAGATCCTCGGCGTCGGCGGCGACCGCATCATCGAGCAGCGTCTGGCCGGGGGCCGCCCCGTGCTCGGCATCTGCGTCGGTCTCCAGGTCATGTTCGACGCCGGCACCGAGCACGGCCGGCGCAGCACCGGCCTGGGCCAGTGGCCCGGCGAGGTGACCCGTCTGGAGGCGCCGGTGGTGCCCCACATGGGCTGGAACACCGTTAAGGCGGCAGAGGGGACGCAGCTGTTCGACGGCATCGGCGACGAGCGCTTCTACTTCGTCCACTCCTACGCGGCCCGGAGCTGGGTGATGGAGCAGATCGGCTCCCTCCCCGCACCGAAGGTGACCTGGGCCGAGCACCATGGCGACCGGTTCATCGCCGCGGTCGAGAACGGCGCCCTGGCGGCCACCCAGTTCCACCCCGAGAAGTCCGGCGAGGCAGGGGCCAGGATGCTGGCGAACTGGCTGCGGACCCTGCCGCGCCGGGCGGCGGCGGGCAGCGGCGATGAGCACGCGCGATGATCGGCGCGTTCCTCATGCTGTTCGCCGGCGGCATGCTGCTCGGCGGCGCCTGGTCCTTCTTCCGGGCCAGGAAACCGTGGTGGGCGACCGTGGGATTCGCTCTGGCCGGTCTGGTCTGCTTCGCGGTCTCGATCTGGAGGATCCAGACCGGCTGAGCCGGCTCCATCCCCTCTCCCACAGCTCGACCCCCACCCCGCGGCACCGACCCCGGGACCACCCCGCCCCTCAGGAGGCCACTATGACCGCTCCCGTGCTCGAGCTGCTCCCTGCCGTCGACGTGCAGGGCGGCCAGGCCGTCCGCCTCGTCCAGGGTGAGGCAGGCACCGAGACCGCCTACGGCGCACCCCAGGACGCCGCGCTCTCGTTCCAGGCAGGTGGGGCGAGCTGG
Organism: Brachybacterium sp. SYSU DS0246; assembly: GCF_059391765.1. NCBI lineage: Bacteria > Bacillati > Actinomycetota > Actinomycetes > Micrococcales > Dermabacteraceae > Brachybacterium > Brachybacterium sp. SYSU DS0246. The sequence continues at coordinate 87,155 of NZ_JBZXYT010000010.1, forward strand.
CTGCACCTCGTCGACCTCGATGCCGCCTTCGGACGCGGCAGCAACGCGTCCCTGCTGGCCGAGGTCGTGGCCGCCGTCGATCTGAACGTCGAACTCTCCGGCGGGATCCGCGACGACGAGACCCTGGCCGCTGCGCTCGCCACCGGCTGCCGGCGGGTCAACCTCGGCACCGCCGCCCTGGAGAACCCGGAATGGACCGCCGAGGTGCTCGCCGAGCACGGGGACCGCATCGCCGTCGGCCTCGACGTGCGCGGCACCACGCTGGCGGCGCGGGGCTGGACGCGCGAGGGCGGCGACCTCTGGGAGACGCTCGAGCATCTCGACGAGGCCGGCTGCCAGCGCTATGTGGTCACCGACGTCGCCAAGGACGGCACCCTGCGCGGCCCCAACGTCGACCTGCTGCGCCAGGTGTGCTCGCGCACCGACGCGGCCGTGGTCGCCTCCGGTGGGGTCTCCTCCCTGGAGGACCTGCGGGTGCTGCGCGAGCTGGTTCCCGAGGGCATCGAGGGCGCCATCGTCGGCAAGGCCCTGTACGCCGGGGCATTCACCATGGGCGAGGCACTGGACGTCGCGGGGCGTGCATGAGCAGTGCCGCCTCCGGGACCGGTGAGCAGGACTCGAGCGGGGACCGGGCACGGCGCGTGCTGCCGTCCCATTTCCGCGAGAAGTCCGCACTGACCGACACCGCCGGGGTGCCGTGGGCCGGGCGCGACCATACGGCCAGCCCCTTCCCGGGCGATGACGGCACGACTCCGCCGGAGCTCGCCCGGGCGCTGGCCGCCCATCGCGCGGGATCGGACCCGCATCGTCAGGCCCTGGTCGCCGCTCTCGCCGCCGCCCGCGTGCTGGTGCCGATCATGGCGGTCGCCGCCGGCACGGAGACCACCGCGCACGGCGTCCACGGCGACAACGGGGCGGATATGGCGATGGTCTCCCTCACCGCCCCCGACGGTGCCCGCGTGCTGCCGGTGTTCACCTCGGTCGCGGCGCTGTCCGCCTGGCGCACCGATGCCCGCCCGGTGCCCGTGATCGCTCCTCAGGCCGCCCAGGCGGCAGTGCAGGAGGGCTGCACCTCCCTGCTGCTGGATGCTGCGGCCCCGGCCGACGAGGGCGGCCCGATCCTGCTGCCGCGCTCGGTGCTGTGGGCCCTGGCCCAGGGCCGCACCTGGATCCCCCCGCACGCCGACCCGGAGGTCACCGCGGCCCTGACGCGCATCGCCGGAGCGACCGAGCACGTCAGGGCGCTGGACGCCCACGCGGGGGAGCGCAGCGAGGTCGACCTCCGGCTGCGGCTGCGACCCGGCCTGACCGAGACCCAGGTGCGCGCGGTCGTCGACGAGGTCTCCGCTCGCCTGGGCGCCGAGGAGCTCGTCGCCGAGCGCATCAGCTCATTGCGGCTCGTCCTCGGCTCCTGAGCTGCCGAGCTCCGCCTTCCCCGGTCCCTCCGGGCCCGGCCCGCCCGGTCCGGGCCGCGAGGTCAGGAGACGCGGCCCGTGTACTTCTCCCCGGGAGCTTCACCGGGAGCGTCGGGGAACGGCAGCGCCTCGGCGAAGGCCAGCTGCAGCGACCGCAGCCCGTCGCGCAGCGACCGGGCGTGCTCGTTGCCGATCTCGGGCGCTGCCGCGGTGACCAGACCGGCCAGCGCGGTGATCAGCTTCCGGGCCTCGGAGAGGTCCTGGTACTGCCCGGTCTCCTCGTCCTCGGCGAGTCCGACCTTCACCGCGGCGGCGCTCATCAGATGCACGCAGGCGGAGGTGATGATCTCCACCGCCGCCACCTCGGAGATGTCGCGCAGCGCCTCCGCGGAGAGGTCCTCGTCCAGTGGCGCGGGCGCGAGGGCGGCGTTGTGGTTCTGGGTCTCGTTCTGGTTCTCGTTCACGATGTCCTTCGGGGGTCGGGAGATGCGATGCCCTCATCCTCCCAGGGGGAGGGTCCCGGTTCCGGCATCGGTGTTCATGGACAGGTCGAATTGCACACCGGCCGGTTCGGCACCGACGGGCACGTCGTAGACGGCGTGCATCGTGGCCCTCTGCTCGGGACCGACGAGCCCGAGAGCATCCGTATCGGCCACGTACTCCCGGGAGGCCTCCTCGTCCACGGGGACGACCGTCCCGTCGGCGGTCTGCAGGGCGGCATTGTCGACGAGGTACAGGGCCTGGGTCGACGCATTCACGATCTCGAACGTGACGATGACGAACTCGCCATCGGGTTCCACGGTCTCGGCCCTGTCCCCGACCTGGCGCACTCCGACCTCGGTCCCCAGCTCCCGCACGGTGACGTCGCCGATCGCGACCTCACCGGTCGCCGATGCCCCGCCGGGCGCCGGGTCGGCCGGATCGGCATCCGAGGCCGCGGGGGCCACCGGCGTCTCGGGAGCCAGCGCGCGGTAGGCGAGGATGCTGCCGCCTACGGCCACCACCAGGACGAGCACTGCCACGACGGCGAGCGAGGCGATCAGCGGGCCGCGCCGCGGGCCACCGGGCGCCGCGTCGCCCGGAGCCGGCGACGGCGCCGGACGGCGATTGGGCCGGGCGGGACGCGGGGGAGGGGTCGGGAAACCCTCCGGGACCGGGCGCAGCACGGCCCGGGGAGCAGTTCCCTCGCGCAGGGCCGTCACCGGCTGCATCCCGGTGGCAGGCTGCACGCCGGTGTCCTCGCCGGCGGACCCGGCCTCGGGGGCACCGGACTCCTCGGGGGCGCCGGACTCCTCGGCGGCGCCGGACTCGTCGGACCCGGTAGTGACCGGGCCCGCCTCCGTCTCGGAGGATGACGACGGATCCGACGGATCCGACGGAGCAGAGTCGGCCGGTGCGCCGTATCCGTACTCCTGCGCCGCGGAGCCGGGACCCTGCTGCGGGGGCGACCCACCGACCTCGGTGGGCTCCTCGGGGGTCTCGCGGTCGATCTCCACCACAACTCCTCGCTGGTCGCAGGTCGCGGACGCGACGGACATCACCTGGACTGCCCGGATGGCCCTGCTAGAATAGACGACTGGAACAGGTCGAAAACCCTCGTCAGTCGTTCCTCAAGTGGAGTCCCTTCCCACCTCGTGGCACTCAGCCCCGGGCCTGCCGGTCCTGGGCGAACAGTCACCAGGTCAGTATCGCAGTCGGGCAGCAATGTCCGATCGGCGCCGCGGCGCCGCGCACCTTGGGGCCTCCGCATGAAGCGGGGGCCTTTCGTCGTGTTCGAGTCGAACCAAGGTGAGGAGCCAACATCAGCGAACAGCGCATCAATGGTCAGATCAGGGTCCCCAAGGTCCTCCTGGTCGGGCCCGCCGGCGAGCAGGTCGGTGAGGTCCGCGTCGAGGACGCCCTGCGTCTCGCCGCAGAAGCCGATCTCGACCTCGTCGAGGTCGCCCCCGGCGCGAACCCGCCGGTCGCCCGTCTCATGGACTACGGCAAGTACAAGTACGAAGCCAACCTGAAGGCGCGCGAGTCGCGGAAGAATCAGGCCAATACGGTCCAGAAGGAAATCCGTATGGGTCTGAAGATCGACACCCATGACTACGAGACCAAGCGCCGCAACGTTGAGAAGTTCCTGGCCGGCGGTGACAAGGTCAAGGTCATCATCCGTTTCCGTGGTCGTGAGCAGTCCCGCCCCGAGATGGGTGTGCGACTGCTCAGCCGGATGGCCGAGGACGTCTCCGAGTACGGTTTCGTCGAGTCGCACCCGCGGCAGGACGGCCGCAACATGGTGATGGTCTTCGGGCCTCACAAGAAGAAGGCCCAGGCCATGGCCGAGGCCCGCAAGCGCAAGACCGATGCCGAGAAGGCCGCTGCCCGCGGTGGGGACGACTCGTCCTCGGCCGGGGCGGACGCCGAGTCCGGCTCCGAGTCCTGAGAACGTACGAAGGAGAACAGGCACCATGCCCAAGAACAAGACCCATTCGGGGACCAAGAAGCGCGTCCGTACGACCGGCTCCGGCAAGCTCATGCGCGAGAAGGCCAACGCCCGCCACCTGCTGGAGCACAAGTCCTCCACGCGCAAGCGCCGCCTGGGCACCGACACCAACGTCGCCAAGTCCGACGTCAAGCGCATCAAGAAGCTGCTGGGCCGCTGATCGCCCGCGCGGGAGCCCGCCTCCCGCCCCCTGAACATCACGATCGAAGGAGTATCACGTGGCACGCGTGAAGCGGGCGGTCAACGCCCAGAAGAAGCGTCGGGAGATCCTCGAGCAGGCCAGCGGCTACCGCGGTCAGCGCTCCCGTCTGTACCGCAAGGCCAAGGAGCAGGTGCTCCACTCGGCCACCTACAACTACCGCGACCGCAAGGCGCGCAAGGGCGACTTCCGTCGCCTGTGGATCCAGCGCATCAACGCTGCGGCCCGCGCCAACGGCCTGACCTACAACCGCTTCGTCCAGGGCCTCGGCCTCGCGGGCGTCGAGGTCGACCGCCGCATGCTCGCCGAGCTCGCGGTCAACGATGCCCCGGCATTCGCCGCCCTGGTCGAGGTCGCCAAGAACGCCCTGCCCAAGGACGTCAACGCGCCGGCAGCCTGACATCGCTCCCTCTGCGATGACCGAGCGCTCGGATCAGTCCCCGATCACCTCGCCCCGCTCCGAGCGAGTGCGGAAGGTGGCGGCACTGACCGGGCGCTCTGCACGTCGCAAGCAGGGCCGCTTTCGCATCGAAGGACCGCAGGCGATCCGCTCCCTGCTCGTCCACCGCCCGGACCTCGCTCTCGAGCTCTTCGTGACCCCGCGGGCACTGACCGCTCATCCGGAGCTCGCCGACCTCGCGCAGGACGCCGGTGTGGCGGCGCGCGAGGTCCCGGGCGAGGTCATCCGTGCCATGGTCCGCGACCCCGGCCCCGGCCACGACGGCGAGCTCGACACGGAGGCGGCCACCGGCTCCCGCGCCGGGGCGCTGATGAGTCCTCAGGGCGTCGTCGCGATCGGTCGGCTGCCCGCCGAGGAGTCGTCGGCCGCGCCTGCCGCGATCCAGGCCCTTCCTGGCACCGCGCCGGTCACCGTCGTCGTGCTCCATGAGGTGCGCGACCCCGGCAACGTCGGCACCCTGATCCGCACAGCCGACGCCGCCGGCGCCGACCTCGTGGTCCTGACCCGCACCAGCGCCGACCCCTTCTCCCCGAAGGCGGTGCGAGCCGCCGCAGGCAGCCTCTTCCACCTCCCCGTGGTCGCCGGAGCGGACATCGACGAGACGCTCGGGAGCCTGGCCCCCGCTGGCATCACGGCGGCGGCCACCAGCGGCCGCGCCGAACAGGACCTGTTCGCTGCGGACCTGCCCGCGCGCGTGGCCTGGATACTGGGCAACGAGGCCCACGGACTGGACGAGAGCACGCTCGCCGCCGCACCGTTGGCCGTGCGCATCCCGCTCGCCGGCCACGCCGAATCCCTGAACGTCCACACCGCGGCGACCGTCTGCCTGTTCGAGACCCTCCGCCGCAGGCAGGCAGGGGTATGACGCGCCGATCCGTGAAGCTCGGTGCCCTCGCCGTCCCGGCCCTGCTGGCCCTGACCATCGCCTCCGCACTGGCCGGCCTGTTCGCCACCGGCGCCGCCGCACCGGCCACCCTGGTCCCGGCCTCACCGCTGGTCACCTGGGGGATCCCGGTGGTGCGGGCCCTTCACCACCTCGGGCTGCTGCTCGCCGTCGGCGCCGGGGGAACCGCCGTGCTCCTGCTCCCGGGGCCGTCCCGGCGGGAGGTCACCACGCTCGACCCGGTCCGGCGCCGCACAGTCCGGATCGGCGCCGCCGGAGCCGCGCTGTGGGCCGTGGCCTCCGCAGCTCTGGTCCCGCTCGGGGGGCTCGAGGCCGCCGGGGCCGATTCGGGGCTCGACGTCTGGGATATCGCACTGGCCAGCGATCTCGGCAGGCTGCAGCTGACCGTCGCCGTCGCCGCTGCGCTGTCCGCGCTCGCCTATGCGCGGGCGCGCTCCACGGTCCTGGCGTGCTGGGCGCTGGCCTTCTTCGGGATCGGAGTCGGCGCGCTGGGTCTCGCCGGCCACGCCGGAGCCAGCCTGGACCACGTCAACGCCGTCAACGCCATGGCCCTGCACCTGATCTCGGTCTCGGTGTGGGCCGGAGGTCTGCTGGTGATCGGCCTGATCGCCCCCTGGCTCGAGGACGACCGGCTGGCCACGACGGTGCGGCGGTTCTCGCCCTGGGCGCTGACCGCGATCATCGCTCTGGCGATCAGCGGCCTGGTCAGCGCCACGATCCGCATGTCCGGCTGGGGGCAGCTGGTGACCACCGGGTACGGCCGCATCGTGCTGCTGAAGGCCACCGGTCTCGTGGTCCTCGCCGGCATCGGCGCGCTGCAGCGTCGCCGGCTGGGGGAGCGGCTGCGCTTCCGGCACCTGGTCGTCACCGAGGGTGTGGTGATGGCCGGCGTGATCGGGGCCTCGATCGCTCTGGGACGCTCCGCGCCACCGGTGCCGCAGGAGATTCCGGCAGTGGGTGACCTGCGGGTCCTCTCGCTCGTGGGGTACCTGCCGCCCGAGCAGGAGTTCAGCCCCACCTCGATGTTCACACTGTTCGAGCCGGACTGGATCGCGCTGCTCCTGGCCGTGGTCATGGCCGGGGTCTACGTGGCCGGCGTGGCCCGGCTGCGGCGTCGGGGCGACGCCTGGCCGTGGCACCGCACCGTCGTGTTCGTGCTGGGCTGCCTGGCCTTCGCCTGGGTCATGAACGGCGGCGCCTCCGCGTGGGGGAAGATGCGCTTCGACGCCCACATGGTCCAGCACATGGCGATGATGATGATCGTGCCACCGCTGTGGGTCCTCGGAGCCCCGGTCACGCTGCTCTCACGCGCCGTCCCCCCGCGCACCGACGGGTCGCGCGGCATCCGCGAATGGGTCCTGGCCGCACTGCACTCCGGCTTCGCGCGGCTGGTCTCCTCGCCGCCTCTGGCCGGAGCCCTGTTCGCGGGGTCGCTGGTGGTCTTCTACTTCACGCCGCTGTTCGAGCTGGCGATGTACACCCACCTCGGCCACGTGCTGATGACCGTGCACTTCCTGGCCTCGGGCTACCTGTTCGCGTGGGTCCTGATCGGCATCGACCCGGCGCCGAGGCCGATCAACCCCATCCTGAAGCTGATCACCCTGCTGGTCACCTTGGCCTTCCACGCCTTCTTCGGCGTCGCCCTGGTCTCGGCGACCTGGCTCATCGCGGAGCACTGGTACACCGACCTCGGCATGTACTCCCTCCAGCGCCTGGAGCTGATCCAGGTCCGCGGAGGCACCATCATGTGGGCCATCTCGGAACTGCCCACCGTGGGCTACGCGATCCTCGTCGCCGTGCTGTGGATGAAGTCCGAGGACCGGCGGGCACGGCAGTTCGACCGCAAGGCCGACCGCGACGGCGGCGCGGAGCTGGCCGCCTACAACGCCTACCTCGCCAGGCTGCGGGGAGAGCCGACGGGGCCGGCGGAGGCTGCGGCATCCAGTCAGGAGCCCGCGAGGCACGAGGCCCCGGCCGCCCGCGACGACGCCGCCCGCGACGACGACGCCCGCGACGACGACGCCGTCGCCGACGACGCCGTCGCCGAGGACGATGTCCCGGGCGGCCCGGCGCAGCGGTAGCCCGACCGCCGGCCCCGGCTCACAGCCACTCGCCGCGGGCAGCCTCCTTCTCGGCACCGATGGTCGTGTCCGGGCCGTGCCCGGTGTGGACCACCGTCTCGTCGGGCAGAGCGAACAGACGCTCCCGGATCGACTCCTCGATCGTCTCCCGCGAGGAGAAGGAACGACCCGTCGCCCCGGGGCCGCCCTGGAACAGGGTGTCACCGCTGAAGAGAGCTCCCAGCGCCTCGGCGTAGTAGCAGGTCGCCCCGGGGGAGTGGCCAGGGGTGTGCAGAGCTTCGAGATCCACGCCGGCGATGGTGAACATGTCCCCGTCGCTGACGTCGTCGTCCCAGGGCAGGTCGCCGTGGGTCAGCTGCCACACCTCCCGATCGGCGGGATTCAGCAGGACCGGCGCCTCGAGCTCCTCGGACAGCTCCGGCGCCATCCGCGCGTGGTCGTCGTGGGAGTGCGTGAGGAGGATGCCGACGCATTCGCGATCCCCGACGAGCTCGAGGACCGTCTTGACGTCGTGCGGGGCGTCGACGACGACGCACTGCTGGTCGTCGCCGAGGACCCACACGTTGTTCTCGACGTCGAAGGTCTCCCCGTCCAGGCTGAACGTGCCGGAGGTGACGGCGTGAGCAAGTCGCGCGTTCATCGGCCGATCACCGCCACGGTGCGCAGGGTGTTTCCCTCGTGCAGGGCGTCCAGTGCCTCGTCGACGCCGGCCAGATCGGTGCGGCCGGTCACGAAGCGGTCCAGCGGCAGCCGCCCCTGCAGGAACAGGTCCGTGAGGTAGGGGAAGTCCCGCTCGGGCAGGCAGTCGCCGTACCAGGACGACTTCAGCGAGCCGCCGCGGCCGAACACGTCCAGCAGCGGCAGGGTGAGCGTCGCGTCCGGATGCGGAACGCCGACGAGGACGACGCGGCCGGCCAGGTCCCGCGAGTAGAAGGCCGTCTCGTACGTCTGCGGGATGCCGACCGCGTCGATGACGACGTCGGCCCCGAAGCTGTCGGTGAGCTCCTGGACCTTCTCGGCCACCTGCTGCGGCGAGAGGCCCCCGGTGTTCACCGTGTGGGTCGCCCCGAGCTCCTCGGCCGCGGGGAGCTTCTTCTCGTCCACGTCCAGGCCGATGATGGTCGTGGCCCCGGCGAGCTTCGCCCCGGCGATCGCGGCGCATCCCACGCCGCCCAGCCCGATCACGGCCACGGATTCGCCGCGCTGGATGGCACCGGTGTTCACGGCAGCGCCGATCCCGGCCATCACGCCGCAGCCGAGCAGGCCTGCGACCTCGGCCGGGGCCTCCTCGGAGACCTTCGTGCACTGGCCCTCGTGCACCAGCGTCTGCTCGGCGAACGCGCCGATGCCGAGCGCGGGCTCGAGCTCGGTGCCATCGGTCAGCGTCATGGACTGCGAAGCATTGTGGGTGTCGAAGCAGTACTGCAGGGCGCCCTTGGTGCAGGCGCGGCACTGCCCGCACACGGCGCGCCAGTTCAGGACGACGAAATCGCCGACGGCGACGTGGGTGACGGAATCGCCGATCTCCACGACCCTGCCGGCGGCCTCATGCCCCAGCAGGAAGGGGAACTGGTCGTTGATCCCGCCGTCGCGGTAGGCGAGATCGGTGTGGCAGACGCCGCAGGCCTCGATGTCGACGACGACGTCATGCGGTCCGGGGTCCGGGATGACGATGTCGACCAGCTCGGCCGGCTGTTTCTCGGTGCGGGCGATGACGCCCTTGACGGTCCGGGGCATGAGCTGCTCCTGACTTCCGGTGACGGGGATGTTCCTGCCCCCAGCCTAAGCGGTCGGTGCTGGTCGCACCGCCGATCCGGCGGACGGGCGAGGCCGCGCGCCCGCCGGGTCAGCCGACGACCATCCCCGGGCCCTCGATCTCCGGGTGGACGCGCTCGGCGCTGTGCCAGTTGCCGGCCTCGACGGGGCGGTAGTTGTAGTCGCGCACCATCTCCTCGACGGTCTGGCGCGGACCGTGATGGCTGTCCGAGGCGACGACACCGGTGAGGTAGTCCGTCTCGTTCTGGTACTGCTCCGGGTTGCCGTGCCACGCGGCGCGGTTGTCCGCCATGACCGACAGCTCCTCCTTGGACATCGAGATCGAGAGGTCGTCGCCGCGCTGGAACTGGCCGTACGTCTGGCCGAGCAGATCCGTCATGGCCGGCGTGCGCTCGACGTCGCCGAGCGTCATGGTGTACGAGGTCTGCTTGCCGGTCCCACCCTCGACCATCACGGAGTTGTTCTCGGCCTCCCCGTGCGGAAGGATCTGCTGGGCGAACTCCTGCGACCCGTCGGGGTAGTCGCGCACGATGAGCTCGTCCGAGAATCCCTCGTGCTTGCGGCCGAGCGTCAGCACGTCCTCGTGACCGATCTCGAAGCCGCTCTCGATCACGGTGGACGTGTGCGTCTGCCGGTAGCGGTCCTCGACCCCGGCGCCCGACGCATCCTCGGGCATCCCCTGGTTCATCGCCCGCATGTACGCCTCGGTGCCCGCGGCGTCGTCGCTGAACTCCGAGTACTCCAGGACCTTCGTCTTCTCGATGGTCTCCTGGCCCATGGAGAGCTTCAGGTCACCGTGGCCGAGATCCACGGTGGAGCCGTGGGCGGTCATCTCGGTGGGGCCCTCGAGCATCGAGAGGTGGCCGGTGTCCTCGTCCCGGGAGATCTTCAGCGACTGGGAGTTGCCCTCCTTGACCGATCCGCCGAGACCGAGCTCGAAGCCGCGGTACTCGCCGCTGACCGACAGCGAGCTCTTCTCCTCCACGCCCGTGCCGGTGGTCACGGAGGCGCCGGGCGGGATCGACGAGGGGTCGAAGGGATTGATCTTCATCGCCTCGGCGGCGTCCGTGCCCTTGGGGACCTCGACGCTGTAGACCTGCTCGACCTTGCTGCTGGTGCTTCCCTCGGCCCCGATGACCTTGCCGTCGAACTCGCCCGAGCCGCTGAATTCCGCCAGGCCGGTGAAGGTGTACTTGAGCTTGCCGTCGGCGGTCTCGGTGACCTCCATCGTGTCGCCCACCCGCACCGATGTCGTCACCGTACCGTTCGGCGTCTGGACCTCGGTCTCCACCGTCGTCGTCCCGTCGAGCTTGACCGTCTGGGACCCGTCATCGCCCAGCGTGATCTTCGAGCCGTCGGGCAGCGTGATCGTGGTCTTCGACCCCTCGCCGCGCTTCTGGTCGAAGTCGTCCTCGGCGATCCGGGCACCCATGAGCGTCGAGCTGTCGCCGCCGTGGCCCAGCAGATCGCTCCACCACGTCCCGGTGCCCAGCTGATCGCCGCCCTGACCGAGCAGAGCGGCCAGGGTCCGGCCGATGCTCGAGCCCAGCAGCGCGGTCAGGCCCTCGGGCGCGGAGGCCCGGTCCTGCTGGTCCGCCTCCTCGGTCAGGGTCGTGGACGCCTCGCTCAGGCGGTTCCCGGCCGAGCTCATCAGCCCGGCAGTGCGATGCCAGTCCGTGCGGAACGTCTCCGCGTCGCGGCCCTCCCACGAGCACGAGGCGACCAGCGGTGTCAGGGTCGCGAGGAGATCGTCGAGCCGGCGGGCGCCACGGGCAGTGGCCAGGGCGTGGGCTCGCAGCGCTTCGGTGTCGGCGCCATGGGTGATCGCGTCGGCCATCGTTCTCCTCGTCGTCCGCTCGGTCCCTCGTCCGGGCATCGTCGGATCGGTCGCTATCGGTCGCTATCGGTCGCTATCGGTCGCTCCGGGAGGTCGGTCCCGACGCTACGGGAACCGGGCGGCCGCTTCCATGGGGAGAACTCCCCGTCCTGCCCTCCCCGCCGGCGACGGCCGGACGGGCGGGGAAGGGCTCGGCCCGTCGTCCGTAGAATGGCCCGGGCCGCCGCCATGGCGCCGCCCCGATCAGCCCGCCGGACGAAAGCGAATCCTGTGTCCGATTCATCCCCCGCGCCCGAGCCGCCCGTCATCGACGAGGCGAGCATCGGCGCCGCCGTGGACGCCGCCCTGGCCGCGATCGCCGCGGCCGCGACCACCGACGAGCTCAAGCAGGTGCGCATCGAGCATGTCGGCGACCACAGTGTCCTGACCAGTGCGAACCGCTCCCTCAAGGAACTGCCCAAGGATCAGCGCGCTGCGGCCGGCAAGCTGGTCGGTCAGGGCAAGGGCCGGGTGCAGAAGGAACTCGCCGCCCGGCAGCAGGAGCTGGCCGCCGCCGAGGAGGAGGCGGCGCTCGCCGCCGAGACGGTCGACGTCACCCTGCCCACCGACCGTCGCCCGCGCGGCGCCGCGCACCCCCTGACCACGCTGACCGATCGCATCAACGACTTCTTCATCGGGATCGGCTGGGAGATCGCCGAGGGCCCCGAGATCGACGCGGAGTGGCTGAACTTCGACGCCCTGAACGCGGACCCGGAGCACCCCTCGCGCTCGCTGCAGGACACGCTGTACGTCGCGCCCGAGGGGTCCGGGATGCTGCTGCGCACCCAGACCTCCCCGGTCCAGATCCGCGCGATGCTCGAGCGCGGCGCCCCCCTGTACGTCGCGTGCCCCGGCACCGTGTACCGCGCCGACGAGATGGACGCGACGCACTCGCCGATGTTCCATCAGGTCGAAGGCCTCGCAGTCGACAAGGACCTCACCATGGCCAACCTGGTGGGCACGCTGGACGCCTTCGCGGCGCACCTGTTCGGTGGCCGGCCCATCACGCGGCTGCGTCCCAACCACTTCCCCTTCACCGAGCCCAGTGCGGAGATGGACTTCCGCTGCTTCCGGTGCGAGGCCCGCCTCGGGCTGGACCATGACGCGGACCCTGCCTGCCGCGTGTGCGGCGGCACGGGGTGGATCGAGATGGGCGGCTGCGGCATGGTCCATCCGAACGTGCTGCGTGCGGCCGGGGTGGATCCGGAGGAGTACCAGGGCTTCGCCTTCGGCCTGGGGATCGAGCGCATTCTGATGCTCCGCAACGGAGTGGCCGACATGCGCGACATGGTGGAGGGCGATGTCCGCTTCTCCCAGCACTACGGGACGGAGATCTGAGATGCCTCGCATTCCCCTGACCTGGCTCGCCGAGCACGTCACCCTACCCGAGGACGCCTCGGCGCTGCAGGTGGCCACCGACCTCTCCCGCGTCGGCCTCGAGGAGGAGGCGATCCACGGTGCCCAGGTGACCGGCCCGCTGGTCGTCGGCCGTGTGCTCGAGCTCGTCGGCGAGCCGCAGAAGAACGGCAAGACCATCAACTGGGTGCGGGTGGACGTCGGGCCCGAGCACAATGAGGCCGCCGACGACCCGAAGGATCCGCAGCCCGGCGAGGAACGGCCCAGCCGCGGCATCGTCTGCGGCGCCCACAACTTCGTCGCGGGTGACCTCGTCATCGTCTCGCTGCCCGGCACCGTGCTGCCCGGGGACTTCGCCATCGCCGCCCGGCGCACCTACGGCCACACCTCCGACGGCATGATCTGCTCCGGCGAGGAGCTGGGTCTCGGCCCGGACCCCGCGGGGGAGGACGGCATCATCGTCCTGGGCCGCGGCCACGCCGAAGGGCTGAGCGCCGAGCCCGGGGACGACGCGATCTCCCTGCTGGGCCTGGCCGACGAGGTCGTCGAGATCAACGTGACCCCGGACCGCGGCTACTGCTTCTCGATGCGGGGCGTGGCCCGCGAGTACTCCCACGCCACCGGCGCCGCGTTCACCGACCCGGCCGCCACCGTCGAGGTGCCCGAGCCCGCCGGGGAGGGGCCCGCGGTGCAGCTGCGCGACGACGCCCCGATCCGCGGCGGCCAGGGCTACTCCCGGTTCGTCGCGCTCGAGGTCAGCGGCGTGGATCCCACGGCGCAGACCCCGCGCTGGATGGCGCGCCGGCTCACCCAGGCGGGCATGCGCCCGATCTCCCTGATCGTGGACGTCACCAACTACGTGATGCTCGACCTCGGCCAGCCGCTGCACGCCTACGACGCCGAGAAGGTCGTCGCCCCGATCGTGGTCCGCCGCGCTCGGGCCGGGGAGCAGCTCACCACTCTCGATGACGTCACGCGGACGCTCGATGGCGAGGACCTCCTGATCACCGACAGCGAAGGCGGCGAGGGCGAGCGCGTGCTCGGGATTGCCGGGGTGATGGGCGGTGCCGACACCGAGGTCGGTGAGGGCACGAGCAGCATCGTGCTCGAGGCGGCGACGTTCCAGCCGGTCACGGTGGCGCGCTCCGCGCGCCGGCACCGCCTGCCCTCGGAAGCCTCCAAACGCTTCGAGCGCGGTGTGGATCCGCACCTGCCTGTGGTGGCGGCACGCCGCGCCGCCGAACTCATCACCCGCTTCGGCGGCGGACGGATCAGCGACCGCCTCACGGATGTGGGCGGCGTCGGCGAACCGGTCCAGATCAGTCTGCCCGTGGATCATCCCGAGCGCGTCGTCGGGATCCCGTACACCCCGCAGCAGGTGCGCGGCACGCTGGAGATGATCGGCTGCACCGTCGAGGACGGCGCCCAGGGCGCCTTCGGTGTGAGGCCGCCCAGCTGGCGCGGCGATCTCACCCTCAAGGAGGATCTGGTCGAGGAGGTGGCGCGGCTCGTCGGCTACGAGAAGATCCCCTCCGTCCTGCCGACGGCGCCCGGCGGGCGCGGGCTCACCGTCGCCCAGCGCGCCCGTCGCAGCGCCAACCGGGCGCTGGTCGAGGCCGGTCTCACCGAGGTCGCCTCCTCGCCGTTCGTCGGCGAAGGCATCTTCGACCAGCTGCGCTACGGGGCCGACGACGAGCGCCGCGGCGCCGTGCGGCTGCTGAACCCGCTGGCCGAGGACGAGCCGCTGATGCGTTCCGAGCTGCTGCAGACTCTGCTGCCGGTGGCTCGCCGCAATCTCGGCCGCGGCGAGGAGTCCGTGGCGATCTTCCAGCTCGGCACCGTCTCCCGCTCCCGCGGGGAGGGGGTCCGCTCCCCGGTCCCGGCACCTGCGCAGCGACCCACCGACGCGGAGCTCGAGGAGATCCTCGGTGCCCTGCCCGCCCAGACCCGTGCGCTGGCCGCCGTCGTCGGCGGTGCCTCCGGGCCCGGCTCGTGGCAGGGGGATCCCGCGCCGTGGGGATGGGGCGATGCCTTCGACCTGGCCCGCCGGGTCGCCGCCGCCGTCGGTGGCGAGCTCGAGGTGCGCCAGGTCGAGCGTGCGCCCTTCCACCCCGGACGGGCGGGGCAGCTGCGTGTGACCACGGCCGACGGGGAGTCCGCGGTGGTCGGCTACGCGGGCGAGCTGCACCCGGCGGTGGTCACGGAGTTCGGGCTCCCGGCCCGCACCAGCGCCTTCGAACTGGATCTGGAGGCCGTGATCGCCTCCGCCCCGGCCGTCGTGCGGGCGGCCCCGGTCCCGACGTTCCCCCCGGCCAAGGAGGACTTCGCCTTCGTGGTCGACGAGAACGTCCCCGCCAGCGCCGTCGAGGCCGCGATCGTGGTCGGCATGGGCGACCTCGCCGAACGGGTCCGCCTCTTCGACGTCTTCACCGGTGAGCAGATCGGCCACGGCAAGAAGTCCCTCGCCTTCGCGGTCCGGCTGCGATCGGCGGAAGGCACCCTGACCGCCGAGCAGATCGGGCAGGCGCGTCAGCGCTGCATCACCGCCGTGGAGAACGCGGTCGGGGGAGTGCTCAGGGCGTGAGCCCGCCGCTCTCGGAGGCCTGCCGGCACGAGGCCCCGAGCGAGCTCGCCGAGCCATGACAGGGAAGGCCCCGGTCCCGGAGATGATCCGGAGACCGGGGCCTTCCGATGTGCGAGGGCCCGGACTGCTGCCCGCTCACCGGCGCCGACTGGCTGATCATGCATTCGTCTGTATATACTTCCGGCATGATGTCGGTCCCGGATCCTTCGGCCACCCCAGCCCTCGCCTCGGACGCCGCCCTGTCGCCGGATCGCGGCGGTCGGCCGCGTGTCGCCGTGGTCGGCGCCTCCGGGTACGCCGGCGGCGAGGCACTGCGCCTGCTCGCCTCCCATCCCGGGCTCGAGGTCGCCACCGTCACCGCGCACAGCAGCGCCGGGAAGCGGCTGAGCGAGGTCGCCCCGCACATCGACCTGGGCCGCGACCCCGTGCTCGAGGAGACGACGGCAGAGGTGCTGCATGGTCACGACGTCGTGGTCCTGGCGCTCCCGCACGGGCAGTCCGGCGAGCTCGCCGCCCAGCTGCGCGCGGAGGACCCGAATGTGCTGGTCGTCGATCTCGGTGCCGACCACCGGCTCGAGAGCGCCGAGGACTGGTCCGAGTACTACGGCAGCGCGCACTCGGGCACCTGGAGCTACGGCATGCCCGAGCTGCCGCTGGCCGACGGCACCCGGCAGCGCGACCAGCTGGCCGGCGCGCGCGAGATCGCGGTCCCGGGGTGCAACGCCACTGCCGTCACCTTCGCCGCGGTCCCGCTGGTGCGGGCCGGCCTGATCGAGTCGGGCGCCCTCAGCGCGGTGCTCCCCGTCGGGTACACCGGCGCCGGCCGCACCCCCAAGCAGCATCTGCTGTTCGGCGAGGCCTCCGGCTCGGCAGCCCCGTACGGGATCGGCGGCAGCCACCGGCACATCCCCGAGGTCCTCCAGAACCTCCGGCGAGCCACCGGGCAGGACGGCGCACGGCTGACCTTCACGCCCGTGCTGGTGCCGATGAGCCGCGGCATCCTCGCCGTGCTCACCGCGCCGCTGACCGGATCGGCGAGCTCCGCCGACCTGCTCGATGCCCTCCGCGCCGACTACGCCGATGAGCCCTTCGTCAGCGTGCTCGAGGAGGGCTCGGCACCGACCACCGGGCAGGTGACCGGGTCGAACGTGGTGCGGATCGGAGCGGCCGCGGACCGCCGCAGCGGCCAGGCCACCGTGATCGCGGCGATCGACAACCTCGTCAAGGGCACCGCCGGCGCCGCGATCCAGTCGCTGAACCTGGCGCTCGGCCTCCCGGAGACCACCGGGCTCACCCGCACCGCTCTCGTTCCCTGACCCGCTCGCCCGCCACCGCGGAGCCGGATCCGCTGCTCCGTGCCCGTCGCTCCGTGTCCCTGTAGAGGAGATCCCGTGTCGATCACCCGCCCCCGCGGCTTCCGTGCGGCCGGCCTGGCAGCCGGCCTCAAGTCCACCGGCGCCGCGGACCTCGCCCTGGTGGTCAACGACGGCCCGCGCGATGCCGCCGCCGCCGTCTTCACCGCCAACCGGGTCCAGGCCGCCCCGGTGCTCTGGTCCCGTCAGGCCGTGGCCGACGGTCGCGCCCGCGCCGTGGTGCTGAACTCCGGCGGGGCCAATGCCTGCACCGGCCCGGAGGGCTTCGCCGACACCCACCGCACCGCGGAGCACCTGGCCGACCTCCTCGACGTCTCCGCGCAGGACGTGCTGGTGTGCTCGACGGGCCTGATCGGCGAGCGGCTGGCGATGCAGCCGCTGCTGGGCGGCCTGGACGCCGCGGCCGGGGAGCTCGAGCGGGGGGAGCAGAGCGACGCCGCCGCGGCGCGAGCGATCATGACCACCGACTCGGTGCCCAAGACCGCCGAGGCGACCACACCCTCGGGAGCCGTGGTCGGAGGCATCGCCAAGGGAGCCGGCATGCTCGCGCCCCAGCTGGCGACCATGCTCGTCGTGCTCACCACCGATGCCGACGTGGATGCCGAGGTCGCCGACGCCGCGCTGCGGGATGCCACCCGCACCACGTTCGACCGGGTCGACTCCGACGCCTGCATGTCCACGAACGACACCGTCATCCTGCTCGCCTCCGGCGCCAGCGGCGTGCGCGTCTCCGTCGAGGAGCTCACCGAGGCGGTGCGCACGGTCAGCGCCGACCTGGCACGACAGCTGGTCGCCGACGCCGAGGGCGCCAGCCACGACGTCCACGTCATCGTCCGCTCCGCCGGCACCGAGGACGCCGCCCTCGCCGTGGCACGGGAGATCGCCCGCTCCAACCTGGTCAAGGCCGCGATCTTCGGCAACGACCCCAACTGGGGCCGGATCGTCGCCGCCGCCGGCTGCGTCCCCGAGCACATCGCACCCTTCGACGTCGCGGACCTCTCCGTCACGGTCAACGGGGTCCAGGTATGCCGAGCCGGCGGCGCCCATCGCGACCGCTCCGAGGTCGACATGACCAGCCGCGAGACCCTCATCGAGGTGGACCTCGGCGCCGGTGAGGCGGCCGCGGACATCTGGACCAACGACCTCACCCACGACTACGTCGAAGAGAACAGCGCCTACTCCTCATGAACCGGACGAGCCAGCATCCAGGCGGCGAGCCCGAGCTCGTCGGCAAGAACCCCCTCGATCAGCTCGACGCCGCCCGCACCGTGGCGCGCGAGAAGTCCGAGGTGCTCATCGAGGCGATGCCGTGGATGCAGCGCTTCCGCGGCAAGATCGTCGTGGTCAAGTACGGCGGCAACGCCATGATCGACGACGAGCTGCGCCGCGCCTTCGCCGCCGACATGGTCTTCATGCGCCTGGCCGGCATCCACGTCGTCGTCGTCCACGGCGGCGGGCCGCAGATCAATACGATGCTCGATCGCGTCGGCATCGACTCCACCTTCCGCGGCGGCCTGCGCGTGACCGACGCCGACACCATGGACGTCGTGCGGATGGTGCTGGTCGGCCAGGTGGGACGCCAGCTGGTCGGGCTCATCAACTATCACGGGCCCTTCGCCGTCGGCATGTCCGGAGAGGACGCCCGCCTGTTCACCGCCCAGCGCCGCAGCACCGTCGTCGACGGCGAGGACGTCGACCTGGGCCACGTCGGTGCCGTCAGCGGGGTCGACATCGAGGCGATCAGCGACCTGCTCGCCGGTGGTCGGATCCCCGTCATCTCCTCGATCGCCCCGGAGGTCGACGCCGACGGCACGCCCACCGGCGAGGTCCTCAACATCAACGCCGATCTCGCCGCCGCCGCGCTCGCCGAGGGCCTGGATGCCGAGAAGCTGGTGATGCTCACCGACGTCGAGGGGCTCTACCGTGACTGGCCCGACCGCGGCTCCCTGATCCCGGAGATCTCGGCCACCGAGCTGCGCGGCATGCTGGAGACCCTGACCGCGGGGATGATCCCCAAGGCGGAGGCGCTGCTGGGCGCGGTCGACGCCGGCGTGCGCACCGCCGCCATGATCGACGGCCGGATCGAGCACGCCGCACTGCTGGAGGTCTTCACCACCAAGGGTGTGGGCACGATGGTCAGGAGGGACGACTATGTCTGAGCAATCCGAGGCGACCACGCACTCCGCCGGAGCGGGCGAGCCCTCCGGCGACCTCGCCACCCGCTACCGCGAGGCGCTGCTGCCCGTCTTCGGCTCCCCGCAGCGGATCCTCGCCCGTGGCGAGGGCGTGCGGGTCTGGGACACCGAGGGCACGGAGTACCTCGACCTGCTGGCCGGGATCGCCGTCAACGCCCTCGGTCACGCCCACCCGGCGATCCTCGCGGCGCTGACCAAGCAGGCCCACACCCTCGGTCACGTCTCGAACTTCTTCGCCAGCGCGCCGCAGATCGAGCTCGCCGAGAAGCTGCTGACCCTCGCCGCCGCCCCCGCCGGCTCCGGGGTCTTCTTCGCCAACTCCGGCACCGAGGCGAACGAGGCGGCCTTCAAGCTCGCCCGTCGCACCGGCAGACCCCGGATCCTGGCGCTGACCAGCTCCTTCCACGGCCGCACCATGGGCGCCCTGGCGCTCACCGCGAAAGAGTCCTACCGCGCTCCCTTCGAGCCGCTCCCCGGCGGCGTCGAGTTCGTCCCGGCCGGCGATGAGGACGCCCTCGCGGCAGCCCTCGCGCCGGGTGACGTGGCCGCCGTGTTCGCCGAGCCCATCCAGGGCGAGGCCGGCGTGCGTCCTCTGTCCGTGCCGTACCTGCAGGCGCTGCGCCGGCTCACCCGCGAGCACGGAACCCTGCTGATCCTCGACGAGGTCCAGACCGGGATGGGCCGCACCGGCCACTGGTTCGCCCACCAGGCGGTCGACGGGCTCCAGCCCGATGTGATGACGCTGGCCAAGGGCCTCGGCGGCGGCTTCCCGATCGGGGCCATGGTCACCTTCGGCCAGCAGGTCCACGATCTCCTCCAGCCCGGCCAGCACGGCACCACCTTCGGGGGCAACCCTCTGGCCTCCGCCGCCGGCCTCGCCGTCATCGGCACGCTCCTGGAGGACGGACTGCTCGAACACGTCCGCGAGACCGGAGAGCACGTCAGGGCCGAGGTCGCGGCGCTGCAGCACCCGCTGATCACCGAGGTGCGCGGCGCAGGACTGCTGCTCGGGATCGGGCTCGCCCGGCCGCTGGCCAAGGAGGTCGCCGCCGCCGCACTGGAGGCCGGGTTCATCGTCAACGCCCCGGACGAGTCCACCCTTCGCCTCGCCCCGCCGCTGATCATCACAGCGGCAGATCTGGACACCTTCATCGCCGCGCTGCCCGGGCTGCTCGAGCAGGCGGCGCCCGGCGCCGCGACATCCGCCGCCGCGCCGTCCGGCGTTGCCCCCACGCAAGGAGAGCACTGACATGCCCCGCCATTTCCTGCGCGACGACGATCTCAGCCCCGCCGAGCAGAAGGACGTCCTCGCTCTCGCTCTCGATCTCGCCGGCGACCGCTTCGCCAAGCGCCCGCTCGAGGGGCCGCGCACCGTGGCGATCCTGTTCGACAAGTCTTCGACCCGCACCCGCATCTCCTTCGCCACCGGCGTGGCCGACCTCGGGGGGAACCCGCTGGTGATCGAGGCCGGATCGAGCCAGCTCGGTCGCGGCGAGTCCATCGCCGACACCACCGAGGTCCTCACCCGGCAGGTCTCCGCCATCGTCTGGCGCACCTTCGGTCAGGAACGGCTCGAGGAGATGGCGGCCCACGCCACCGTGCCCGTCGTCAACGCGCTCACCGACCAGTTCCACCCGTGCCAGATCCTCGCGGACCTGCAGACCATCGCCCAGCACACCGGGGGACTGGCTGACGGCGAGGTCGCCCTGGCCGGTCGCTCCCTGGCCTACCTCGGGGACGGCGCGAACAATATGGCCCACTCCTACCTCCTGGGCGGGGTGACCGCCGGGATGGACGTCCGCATCGCCGCACCCGCCTCCCATCGACCCGATCCCGGGATCCTCGCCAGGGCCCGGGAGATCGCCGAGCGCACCGGGGGCGCTGTCACCGTGACCGCGAACCCTCACGAGGCCGTGACCGGCGCGACCGCCGTCATCACCGACACCTGGGTGTCGATGGGCCAGGAGGGAGAGGACGGACGGGACGCCGCCACCTTCGCCCCCTTCCAGGTCACCGACGAGCTGATGGAGCTCTCCGGCGGCATCTTCCTGCACTGCCTGCCCGCCTACCGCGGCAAGGAGGTCACCGCCTCCGTGCTCGATGGGCCGGCCTCGGTGGTGTGGGATGAGGCGGAGAACCGCCTGCATGCCCAGAAGGCACTGCTGACCTGGCTGCTCGAGCATCCCGATGAGGCGAGCGCCGCGCACGCACGTCCCGTGGGGCAGCGACGATGAGTGATCCCCGTCGGGCCCTCGCGCAGACCAAGACCTCACGCCAGCAGCGGATCGTCCAGCTGCTGACCCACCAGGAGGTCTCCTCCCAGTCCCAGCTCGCCCAACTGCTGACGGCCGAGGGCATCGAGGTCACCCAGGCGACCCTCTCGCGCGACCTCGTCGAGCTGCAGGCCGAGAAGGTGCGCGGCTCGGCGGGGGTGCTGGTCTACCGTCTGCCGCCGGAGGGCGGATCCCCCCGGCCGACGAGCCCCTTCCCGGAGAACGAACTGCTCGAGGCGCGTCTGCCGCGGCTCGCCGAGGGGCTGCTCGTCTCCGCGGAAGCCAGCGGCAACCTCGTGGTGGTGCGGACCCCGCCCGGCGGTGCGCAGTATCTCGCCTCGGCCATGGACAGATCGGTGATGCCCGACGTCCTCGGTACGATCGCCGGGGACGACACCGTGCTGCTGGTCGCCCGGGACCCGGCCGGCGGCGACCGTCTCGCCGCCCGGCTGCTCGATCTGGCCGACGGCCGGCGGGAGAGCGCCGACCCGGCCGGGAGCCCCGCCCCCGAGGACCCGCCTCGCCCCCCGCCCGCGCACGACCCGGACGCCGGCCCCGCCGCCGGCGACTGCCCCCAGAACCCGACAGAACTCGACCAGGAGCTCCCGTGACCGAACGCATCGTCCTCGCCTACTCCGGCGGCCTCGACACCTCCGTGGCCATCGGCTGGATCCACGACGCCACCGGCGCCGACGTCATCGCCTGCGCGGTGGATGTCGGCCAGGGCGGTGAGGATCTCGAGGTGATCCGCCAGCGCGCCCTGGACTGCGGCGCCGTCGAGGCCTACGTCGCCGACGCCCGCGACGAGTTCGCCGACGACTACTGCATGCCGGCGCTCAAGGCCAACGCGCTGTACATGGACGCCTACCCCGTGGTCTCCGCGATCTCCCGCCCCGTGATCACCAAGCACCTGGTCAAGGCCGCCAAGAAGTACGGCGCCTCGACGGTCGCCCATGGCTGCACCGGCAAGGGCAACGACCAGGTCCGCTTCGAGGTCTCGATCACCTCCCTCGCGCCGGAGCTGCAGTGCATCGCGCCGGTGCGCGACCTGGCGCTGACCCGCGACAAGGCGATCCAGTACGCCGAGCGCAAGGGCCTGCCGATCGCGACCACCAAGCACAACCCGTTCTCGATCGACCAGAACGTGTGGGGCCGCGCCATCGAGACCGGCTTCCTCGAGGACATCTGGAACGAGCCCACCAAGGACGTCTTCAGCTACACCGACGACCCGGCCTTCCCGCCCGTGGCGGACGAGGTCGTCATCACCTTCGAGCGCGGCGTGCCGGTGGCCCTGGACGGCCGCCCCGTCACCCCGCTGCAGGCGATCGAGCAGCTCAACCGCCGTGCCGGCGCCCAGGGCATCGGCCGGATCGACATCGTCGAGGACCGACTGGTGGGCATCAAGTCCCGCGAGGTCTACGAGGCGCCCGGCGCCATGGCGCTGATCGAGGCCCACCAGGAGCTCGAGCGCGTCACCCTCGAGCGCGAGCAGGCACGATTCAAGCGCACCGTCGGCGACCGCTGGACCGAGCTGGTCTACGACGGCCAGTGGTTCTCCCCGCTGAAGAAGTCTCTGGACTCGTTCATCGAGGACACCCAGCGCTACGTCAACGGCGATATCCGCATGGTCCTGCACGGAGGCCGCGCCACCGTCACCGGCCGCCGCTCGGAGAGCGGGCTGTACGACTTCAACCTCGCCACCTACGACGAGGGCGACGCCTTCGACCAGTCCAACGCCCGCGGCTTCATCGAGATCTACGGGCTGGCGGCCAAGCAGGCCGCGGCCCGCGACGTCGCCTTCGGCCACGGCGAGGACCTCTCGGCCCCCGGCGAGGGACAGGCATGAGCAGCGACGGGCACGGGCACCCCGGTGCGGCGGGCGATCCGACCGCCGCCCAGGAGCGTGCCTCGCTGTGGGGCGGCCGCTTCGGCTCCGGCCCCGCCGCGGCGCTGGCGGCGCTGTCGGTCTCCACGCACTTCGACTGGCGCCTGGCCGAGTACGACCTGCGCGGCTCGAAGGCCCACGCCAATGTGCTGCACGCCGCCGGACTCCTGAGCGACGACGAGCTCGGCCGGATGCAGGCCGCCCTGGACCGGCTCGCGGCCGACGTCGCCTCGGGGGAGTTCACCGCGGCACCGGAGGACGAGGACGTGCACACGGCCCTGGAGCGTGGGCTGCTGGAGCGGGCAGGGGACGAGCTGGGCGGGAAGCTCCGTGCCGGCCGTTCCCGCAATGACCAGATCGCGACGCTGATCCGTCTGTTCATCCGCGATCAGGGCCGGGCCGTCGGCGACCAGGTGCTCGACCTCGTCGACGTGCTGCTGGCCCGTGCGCTCGAGGTGCACGGGGCGCCGATGCCGGGGCGCACCCATCTCCAGCATGCCCAGCCGGTCCTGCTGAGCCACCACCTGCTCGCCCATGCGTGGCCGCTGATGCGTGACGTGGAGCGCCTGCGCGACCTCGACCGTCGCGCCGCACAGTCGCCGTACGGGTCCGGTGCGCTCGCCGGCTCCAGCCTCGGCCTCGATCCGCAGGCCGTGGCGAGCGAGCTCGGCTTCGAGGACTCGGTATGGAACTCGATCGACGGCACCGCCTCGCGGGACCTCACCGCGGAGTTCTCCTTCGTGCTCGCGATGATCGGCATCGACCTCTCGCGCCTGGCGGAGGAGGTCATCCTGTGGAACACCAAGGAGTTCTCGTTCATCACCCTGGACGACTCCTTCTCCACCGGCTCCTCGATCATGCCGCAGAAGAAGAACCCGGACATCGCCGAGCTCGCCCGTGGCAAGGCAGGGCGGGTCGTCGGTGATCTCGTCGGCCTGCTGACCACCCTCAAGGCCCTGCCGCTCGCGTACAACCGCGACCTCCAGGAGGACAAGGAGCCCGTCTTCGACCAGGTCGACTCGCTGACCCTGGTGCTGCCAGCCTTCACGGGGATGATGGCCACCCTGGTCTTCCACACCGAGCGGATGGCCGACCTCGCCCCGCAGGGCTTCTCCCTGGCCACCGACATCGCCGACCATCTCGTGCGCCGCGGAGTGCCCTTCCGCAGCGCGCACGAGATCTCGGGAGAGTGCGTGAAGGTGGCAGAGTCCCAGGGCAAGGAGCTGTGGGATCTCACCGACGAGGAGCTCTCCTCGATCTCCCAGCACCTGGACGGCTCCGTGCGGTCCGTGCTCTCGGTCCAGGGCTCCATCGCCTCGCGCGATGCCAAGGGCGGGACCGCACCCGAGCGGGTGGCGGAGCAGGAGGACGCTCTGGCGCGTGCGATCACGGAGCTGAGGGCCTTCACGCGCGAATGAACCGCAGCGCACCCCGTCGCAGCGATCTGTGACAATGGCGCTGGATACCCGGCACACCGCGCCCGACCGGCCGGCGCACCGTGCCCCTGCAGAGAGGAAACGATCGATGCATTCCGTCCTGGACGAGCTCGCCTGGCGAGGACTCGTCGTGCAGACCACCGGGCGCGAGGCGCTCGGCAACGCTCTGGCGGACGGACCGATCAGCCTGTATTGCGGTTTCGACCCGACCGCGGCCTCCCTGCACGTCGGCCACCTGACCCAGGTGCTCACCATGCGACGCCTGCAGCTGGCCGGGCACAAGCCCTACGCCCTGGTCGGGGGAGCCACCGGCCTGATCGGCGATCCCCGGATGTCCGGGGAGCGTGTCCTGAACGATTCCGAGCTCGTGGAGACCTGGGTCGAGACCCTGCGCGGCCAGATCTCCCGCTTCCTCGACCCGGAGGGGGAGTTCGCCGTGACCATGGTGAACAACCTCGACTGGATCGGGCAGATGAGCGCGCTCGACTTCCTGCGGGACATGGGCAAGCACTTCCGCATGGGCACGATGCTCGGCAAGGAGACCGTCTCGCGCCGGCTCCAGAGCGACGAGGGGATCAGCTACACCGAGTTCAGCTACCAGGTGCTGCAGGGCATCGACTACCTCGAGCTCTACCGCCGGCACGGGGTGAGCCTCCAGTACGGCGGGAACGACCAGTGGGGGAATCTGCTCTCCGGCGTCGAGCTGGTGCACAAGGTGGAGGGCGAGGAGGTCCACGCGCTGACCACCCCGCTGGTCACCAAGGCCGACGGCACCAAGTTCGGCAAGAGCGAGGGCGGTGCCGTGTGGCTGGACCCGGAGCTGACCAGCCCCTACGCGTTCCACCAGTTCTGGCTCAATGTGGCCGACGCCGATGTGCTCGACTACCTGCGGTACTTCACGTTCCGCTCGCAGGAGGAGATCGGCGAGCTGGAGCGCGCGACCGAGGAAGCCTCCCATCGCCGTGCCGCGCAGAGAGCACTCGCAGATGACCTGACCACGCTGGTCCACGGCGAGCAGGCGACCGCCCAGGCCACTGCCGCCGCCTCCGTGCTGTTCGGGCGCGGGGACGTCCGCGAGCTCGACGAATCGGCAGTCGTCTCCATCGCGCGGGAGCTGCCGGGGGCCGACCTGGCACCCACCACGTCGCTGGTCGACGCCTTCGTGGCGACGGGGATCGTGCAGTCCAAGGGCGCCGCCCGGCGCGCCGCGGACGAAGGCGGCCTGTCGGTCAACGGTCAGAGGGTCTCCGTGGATGACCTCGGGGGCGAGATCGGGGACCGGTCCGCCCTGCCGGGCCGCTATCTCCTCCTGCGCCGGGGACGGAAGAACGCCGCCATGGCGCACCTCGCCGGCTGAGCACGACAGGCTGCGGGCACAGGACGCAGCCCTCCACCACGCCCCGGGCACTCCGAACACGGAGTGCCCGGGGCGTTCTGCATGCCCGGACGGGCGCGCACGTGGCACCTCGAACGGGCCCTGGTCAAATCGTCCCGCGGTCTCGTGACCCCCCTCTCAGACTCAGGTCACATCAGAGTGAACGAGCGCTTTCCGACGCCACCGAAATGCATGCTGACCTGCACAAACAGGCGCTGAGAAGGGTGAACGAGGGCTGAACGGGATGGTTTGACGGCCCCCCGCAGGACCCGTAATGTTTTCTCTTGTCAGCAGCGAGGACGCAGACGCGAAAGGCCGGAAGCCCCACGGGGCCGGCGGCACGGAGCGGACGCGGAGGAGCTGCTGACCCGGACTCCCGGAACGTCGGGGGAACGGCCGTGACCTGCTCGGGTGACGATCGCACAGCGATCAGAACGAGACGCGGGACACACGGAGCGGAGTTGGACCGGGCCGCGAAGATCTGCTAGAGTAGTGACTCGCGCCGAGACGACGAAGACAAAAAATCGTCGGACGGTTTTCCGCCTGGCGCATCCGAGCCTCCGAGTCGAGCCGCTGAGCGGCCAGATGACGATGTGCGCGTGTTGCTTGATATCTCAATAGCGTGTCTGTTTGTTGATGCCAATATTTGATTGGCAAATTTTAACGGATGATACAGCAGTTATATGCTGGTTG